>JARGOW010000113.1:0-8025 GCA_029212955.1 Planctomycetota bacterium
GCGCAATAAGCGCTCTCGATTCGAACCCGCTCAAACCGGCGCGCAACGAAAGTTGCGCGCCGGTTTTTTTTGTGGGCGTTGGTTGGGGGAGCCCGGGGTAGGGAGTTCCGGGCGCTGAAAGGAATAGGGAATGGGGAAGGGTTCAAGGTCCGGTCGGGGGGGATCCTCGTATCCACCCATTTTTTGCCCGTTGTGAAGTTCTACCAAACGTGTTCGACGCGCAGTAGGTGGGCGCCCATTTGGTCTTCGACGGTGCCGCTGATGAGGAGGGTTTCGTCGGAGCGGACGCGGTCGGTGGATTGTTTGTAGATGGCGGGGAAGAGTACGGCTTCGGCGATTCCGCTGGGGTCTTCCAGGGTGAGGAAGCGCATCCATTGGCCGTCTTTGGTGTGAACGCGGCGGCTGGCGGCGAGCCAGGCGCGCAGGGTCACGCGGGCGCCGGTCCACGAGGGCAGGTCGCCGCAGGGTAGGGGTGGCATGGGGGCGCGGCGGTCGGCGGGGGAGGCGATGGCGGCGCGCATGCGGGCTTCGCCCGGGCAGGGGAAGAGCTGGGTGGGATGGGCGTTGAGGGTGACGCCGAGTAACTCGTGTTCGTTGTGGCCGCGCTTGTAACCGTCCCAATCCGGCAGGCCGGGCATGACCGGGGCGCTCGAGGGCGGCTCGGTGAAGAGCGGCACCTGTTCGCCGGGGGCCAGGCGTGTGGCTTGCAGACCCAGGCCTTGGCCGCTCCAGCCGGCGGAGGGCGTTTCAAAGATCGGATCGGTGCCCGCGCGGCAGGCGTTCCATTGGTTTAGATCCAGGTTGGCGCCGCGCGGGGGGCGGGCGGGTCCGCGGCGCAGCAGGTGCAGGCGCCAGAGCAACTCGGGGCGCGTGTGGTCGAAGGAGTCCAGGGCTCCGGCGCGGATCAGATGGTTGGCTTCGTCGGTGTGGGCGCCGCTGCGTTCGAGAAAGTCAGGCAGGGAGAGGAAGGGTTGTTGTTCGCGCTCTTCGAGGATGTTGTGCAGGGTTTGCTGGGAGAGTCCGTGTACCAGACCCAGGCCGATGCGCAGGCTGCTGCGGTGGGTGGGGCTGGCGTGGTGGGGGTGCAAGACGGAACCCGATTCACTTTTACACACTTCGCCAAGCTCTAGCTTGGAGGGGGTTGCGCTTTGGTTTTGGCGAAGCGCGTGGAGGGCGGCTTGGCTGCGTGCCGTTCTTTCCACGTGGAAGTCCGCCAGGCTGCGGTTGATGTCGGGGCCCAGGATTTTTGCACCCAGTCGGCGCGCTTCCTCCACGTAGACGCGCGGTGCGTAGTAGCCGGTGAGGCTGTTGAGGAAGGCGGTGATGTACTCGACCGGGTAATGGGTTTTGAGCCAGGCGGCACGGTAGGCGATGCGGCCGTAGGTGACCGCGTGGGCCTTGCAAAAAGCGAAGGAGGCGAAGCCTTCGATGAGTTGCCAGACCCCTTGGGCTTCGGCTTCGTTCCAACCGTTCTGTGCACAGCCTTTGTTGAATTGGGCGTGCAGTTCGGGCAGTTCGGAGAGGCGGCGCTTTTGCAGGGCGCGGCGCAGCTTGTCCGCGGTGGGCAGGTCCATGCCAGCGGCCTTGGCGGCCACGTGCATCACGTCCTCCTGGTAGAGCATGATGCCGTAGGTCTCGGCCAGGGTTTCGCGCAGGCTGGGGTGGGGCGGATCGGGTTTTTCGAGCTGACGGAAGCGGCGCACGTAGGCGTCCTTCATGCCGGCTTGCGCGGGGCCGGGGCGGATGAGAGCCACGGCTTGGATGACGTCGTCCATGGTGCACGCGCCGGTTTGCTGCAGGAGGTGGCGCATGCCCGGGGACTCGATTTGGAAGCAACCCAGGGTGCGGCCTTGGCGTAGTAGGGTGGCGGTTTTGGGGTCATCCTCGGGCAGGGAATCCAGGTCCACGTGGATGCCCTGGTCGGAGAGGGAGTCGAGGGTGTCTTGCAGGGTGGTCAGGGCGCGGTTGCCGAGCAGGTCCATTTTGACCAAGCCCAGGGCTTCGACGCCGTCCTTATCGAGCTGGGTGACGACCGGGCCCTTTGCGGAGGGGGCGCAGGACAGGTGGTCGGTGATGTGGGTGGGGGAGACGACGACCCCGCCGGGGTGCAGGCCGAAGTGGCGTGGAGTTTCGAGGAGGTTGGAGGCGTCGGCCAGGGCGGCGGCGAAGCGGGGGTCGTGGAAGGGGAAGTCCTTGGTTTCGGGTTGGTTGCGTAGGGTCGTGGCCAGTGGGTTGGTCGGCGCTTGGGCCGTGGGGCCGCCACCTCCCCCGCCCGACCCAGGGTGGGTTAACTCGGCCTGGCCTTCGGAGTGTCCGTATTCCTCGGATGTTTTTTTGGAGACCACCTCATCCGTATCCACCGACTCCGCAGTCCCCGAAAACAACGGCGGCTGCGCACTGCCCGCCATGCCCCCATACATCGGAATGCGGTGGGACCAGCGCGAAAACTCCGCGGGCGGAATCCCCCGCGCCAGAGCCGCTTCCCGAAACGCCGATCGCGCGCCAAAGCGATTCAACGTGGAAATCATGGCCGTGCGCGAATGCCCGAACAAATCGAACACGTGTTGCAGCACCTCGTCCCGGCGGCGCCAACAGAAATCCAAATCCACGTCCGGGCGATCCTTGCGACCCGGATTCAAAAAGCGCTCGAAGGGCAGCTTGTAACGCAGGGGATCCGCGTCGGTGAGTTCCAGGCAATAGGCCACCAAACTATCCGCCGCCGATCCCCGGCCCACGTGGGGAATGTCCTTCTCCTTGGCGAAAGCCGCGATACGTTCCACCAGTAAAAAATAGGGCGCGAAGCCCAGGTTTTGCAATGTGGATAGCTCGTAGTCGAGTCGGCCCAAAACTTCTGGTGGCATGGGTCGGTACCGTTTGCGCGCGCCATCGAAAGCCATTTGGCAGAGCTTGGAGTAGGGAGTTTCGTGTTCCTCCAAATCCACGTTGGGGAAGAGCACGCCGCCAAGGGCTGGTGTGTACTGGCAGGCTTCGGCCACCATTCGGGTGCGCGCCACGGGCCCGGGTTGTTCACTTTCCACCGGCCATTCGCCGGGCACGTCGGTGACATTCGCGTAGGCGGCATTCATAAACGCCACATCGGGCAAGTGCCCGGGCTCGGCGCACAACCAAGTTTCGGGCAGACCTTCCAGTAGGGCGCCGCGCTTGATGGCCACGTGCAATCGGTGCAATGGACGGTCTTGTCGTGTGGGGTAATACACGTCGGGTACGGCGAGCAGGGCGGCGCCCGTGGCGCGGGCCGCATCAATGAGCTCGTTCCGGGCGAAGGGTTGGGCCGGGTCGGGGGTTTTGATAGAGCCCCCAGCCGGGTGATCTGTGGGCGTGCTTGCCCGTGAACCGGGGGATGGGTCGCGGGGGGGCAGGGCGGCAAAAACATGACCCGGAGCCACGCGCCCAAAGAGTTGCAGCAGCAGGTGGGGGTGGTCGGCCAGGAAGAACAAACCTTCCTGCCAGCGCACCGCCGAGTGCACTAGGTCGAAACCGTCCTCGCCTCCGGAACCATCTCCCTGGGTTCCGGGGTCGTGGCCGATTTGCCGGGCGCTGACCAGTTTGCACAGGTTTTGGTACCCCGTTTGGTTGCGCACTAGGCAGATCAGGCGGCCGGGCGTGGCGCGGCTGGGCGATGAGAGTTCGGCGCCGATGATGGGGCGTACAGGGCTGTTTTTTGCCGCCTGCAGGTATTCCACGGTGCCGCCCAGGCTGTCCACCTCGCACAGGGCCAGGGCCGGCAGCCCATGGCTAGCAGCCCGCCTCACCCAGTCCTGGGGGCTTCCGACGCCGGTGAGAAGGGAGTGGTGGCTGTGGGCTCGCAGGGGCACGTACATCTCGCCACCCTAACAGGGCCCTAACTGGCTGTCTACGCCACAACCCGGGTCGCCGGAGCCGGTGGGGGGCGCGTCGGTTTCGCAAGTCATGCCCAGCCAATGGGTTCGGAACACGGGCTGGGCCCCGTCAGATTCTTCAGGTCGTGTAGGCTCTAGCCAGATGCTGCGAAGGGCCGGGGGCCACCGGCCATGCGCAGCGCTCCCATCCAGCGCCACGAAGCTCCCACGGAACCATCATGTGCAAGCTCGAAGGAATCATGCCCCTCTTTATCGTGTCGGACCTGCTCCGCGCGGTGGACTTTTACTGCGAGACGCTCGGTTTCGAGTTGCGTATGAGCACGCCTGATCCCGATCCATTTTTTGCCATCGTGGCCCGGGATCGCGTGGGGCTCATGCTCAAGCACATCGACGCCGACACGCCGCCCATGCCCAACCCCGCACGCCATGGTTGGGCCAAGTGGGATGCCTTCGTGCAAATCAGTGACCCCGAATCCTTGGCGCTTGAGTGCGCGGCCAACGGAGGCGCCGCCATCTCCAAAGTGCACGACACCGAAGACGGCCTGCGTGGTTTTGAAGCCACGGACCCGAGCGGCTACGTGCTGTTCTTTGGCCATCCGATCACGGGGTGAAGCGGGGTGGGACCTTCGGTGTGGAAGGCCCCGGCGGGGCGTTACTGGAAATCCACGCGCAGGGCAGGGGTCGTGTTGGAGGTGGGGTTCACCCCGATGTAGTCCCGGTGCCAGAGTTGGAAGTACCACGTGTCGCCGGGCAGAACCATGTGTCCCTGGGGGAATGCGCCGAGGGCCAAGCGTTGCGTGATTTGCCCAATGGAGCCGCTCCAGCGCACTTGTTCATTGAAACGCAACAGCACGGGGGGGCCCAGGCACAGCACGCCATCGCTGCCGCCGAAGCCGGGCAGGTAACCGGGGTCCTGGGATGCGAGGAAATAGCCGGGCATGCCTGCGGGTAGGTTCGAGGCGTGCAGGATCAAGAGATCGTTGCCGGCCAGGTCGGAACCCAAGCCGCTGAGACTTGCGGCGTGGCCGGTTGAATTGGGTAGGGCCGCACAACTGTTGGCGCCAATTTCACCCGAGCAGCCGGGTCCACAATGCAGGGGGTCGAAGGGCAGCGCACCCAGGTCGGCTAGGGTGCCGTTCCTGTCGCTGGGCAGGTTTGCATCGCCCGCATCGATGGCGGGGGAACCGGGCATCAGGTGGTGGTCGTCGGGGCCCCAGAAGAGGGGATCCGTGTCGAGAATGCCAAGTCCGTTGGCGCCACCTTCGATCAGGCTATAGTGCGCGAGCACGGCCGGATCCACGCCGGGTGCGGGGTTGCCCCAGACGATGCTGTGGGTGAGGCTTCCACCCTGCACGGCGCTCAAGCCGCCGTTGTCGCAGGTGTTGCCGCGCAGGGTGCAACGGGTGGCGTGGGTTTCGCCGTAGAGCGCGCCGCCATCGCCGTCGAAGGCGCCCTCCACCCCGTTGCCCTCGAAAACACAGCCCTGCAGGTCGACGGGCGCGGTTGCATGCACTGCGCCTCCTTGGGCCCGGTTGTCGGAGCGCGCCCGGTTGCCCAGGAAGGAACTGTCGGTCACCTGCCCAGGCAAAGCCATGTACAAGGCGCCGCCGAAAGCTCCATTGGTGGCCCCGGGGTTACCCATCCAATGGGCCAGGTTGTCCTCGAAGCTGCAGTGTTCGATGGTCAAGGTGGTCGCCGCAAAGATGGCGCCGCCGCTGGGCCGGGTCACGCTCTTGATGGACTCGGCACGGTTGTCATTTAGCTGACAGTTTTGGAGTCGGGTCCACACATTGGGGTTGGGCTGAGCCAGAACGGGCGATTCCGAGGTGGCGATGGCTCCGCCCATGGAAGCGAAGTTTCCATCGAAACTGCAGTCCTCGATTTGCAGTTGACCGTTGCGCTGCAGGATGGCGCCCCCGAAATCGAATTCCGCGCTCACATTTCCATCGAACTGCGAGGCCTCGATGGTGGCGCTGACCTCGGTCAGGTACAGGGCGCCGCCGCAGGTGGAGGAGTTGTTGGAGAACTGGCAGTCTTGGATCCAAAGGGTTCCGTTTTCCACCATGAAACCCGCGCCGCAAGATGTGCTGAAGCCGTTGCTAACGCTGCAGCTGTTGAGGATCACGTTGCAGTCTCGGAACCGACCGTGCCCGCCGGCCAAACCGGTGGAGTTGTTGTTCAGGGTGCAGCCATACATGCTGATCGTGCATTGTCGGGCCAGGTATGCGCCCGCTTGGCCGCCACCCGAGTTGGCGATGGTGCAGTCGAGGAACTCTGCACTGGTGCCTTCCATGAAAAAAGCGCCGCCCTCACCAGCGCCCGCGTTGCCGCCGGTGAACTCACACCCGTCAAAGTGAAGGCTGTCCGTGGGGAACTGGGCGTGCGCATAGACTAGGCGCCCAAACCAGATGCCCGGTACCCATTCGGATGTGAGCACACAATCGCGAATGGTGGGGAAGGCATTGTCGATCCATATGTCTGCGCCGCCGATGCGCGTGGGGTCGTTCGGGTGGGGGGCGCCGCCGCTGCCATCCAGGGTGAAGCCTTCCAGGATCGCCGCGGGGCTTTCGCCTCCGGAAAAGCGCACCAGGGGTTGGGCCAATGAACCGGGGATACTTGAGTTGACCAGGGTTGTGGTGGCCGCGCCGTCGCTGGAGATCACGTGCAGGTCCTTGCCAGCGAAATCGATGGCCTCGTTCAGATACTCACCGGGTTGTACCCGGATGATGTCGCCGTCCAATGTGCTCGCTTGGGCCACCGCATAGTCGATGCGGGTGTAGGGATCGCTTGGGGTTCCGGAGCCGGGGGCTGTGCCGTTGACATCCACGTGCCAGGTGGTCTGGGGCGTCAGGAATGCGAGTAGGGCTAGGGTCGAAAGCATGGGAAGGCTGCCTTGGAAAACTAGGGACGGTCGAATTGTTGAAAGAGCCTGGGGAGCTACGACGGGCAGGGGAGTGCCGTTGCATGGCTGCTAACATGGTGAATCCGAGGGTCACCGATCGGATGGGGCATACGAAATTGGAAAAGCTGTCCCGTGCCCGTGGAATCGCGCGCCGGGAAGCGGCAGCCGGCCCGGAATGGCAGGAGGCGCACGGGTCGCGGTGGCCCGTGGGGCCCGCGACTCGTGCGCCTCCGATTTGCCCAGGCGGGCGTTAACCCCTGGGTTTGGTAGCCAAATACGGTTTGGGCCAATCCATGTCCGGGTAGTTGTAGGCCACCGCGGCACGTTGGCTGATGCGCGGATCGATCAGGTGCGGACGCGCCAGGGCGCACAGATCCGCGCGGCCCGCGGCGAGTACTGTGTTGGCGTGGTCCCAGCCTTGGATGGCGCCCACGGCCATGACCGGCAGGCCGGTTTCGAACTTGATCTGCTCGGCGAACGGTACCTGGTACATGCGGCCGTAGTTGATCTTCGAAAGGGGAGTGTTGCCGCCACTGGACACGTCGATCAGGTCGCAACCCCGCTTGCCCAGTGCGCGGGACAGCACCACGGAGTCCTCGATGGTCATGCCGCCTTCATCCATCCAATCGGTGGCGGATATGCGCACGGACAGGGGCTTTTCCTGGGGCCAGGCTGCACGCACGGCCTCGAGGACCTCGAGGGGGAAGCGCATACGGTTTTCCAGGGAGCCTCCGTATTCGTCCGTGCGTTGGGTGGAGGCCGGGGACAGGAAGCTGGACAGCAGGTAACCGTGGGCCATGTGCAGCTCGATCATGTCGAAACCAGCAACCTGGGCCCGTTCGGCGGCGCGCACAAAGAGAATGATGACCCGATCCATTTCGGCACGGTCCATTTCCTTGGGTGTGGGCCAGGCATCGGAGAAGCCCACGGGGCTGGGTCCGATGGTGGGCCAGGACTCGGGGCCTTCGAGCGGAGCATCGCCCTCCCACGGCCGAGAGCAAGAGGCCTTGCGGCCGGCGTGGCAGAGTTGCAATCCGATTTTTGAGTCGGAATTTGCGTGGGTGAAGTCGACGATGCGCTTCCATGCTGCGGTGTGCTCGTCCGAATAGATACCCGTACAGCCGTGGGATATACGCCCTTCGGCTTCGATGGCCGTGGCTTCGGCCAGAATGAGCGCAGCGCCGCCCGTGGCCATGGAGCCCAGGTGTACGAGATGCCAATCGCCGGGGGTGCCTTCTTCAGCCGAATATTGGCACATGGGCG
>JARGOW010000113.1:8035-9068 GCA_029212955.1 Planctomycetota bacterium
GACCATGCGCCCATTCAAGGTCAGGTCGCGCAGTTTGAGCGGAACGAATATAGGTTCGGGAACGCCTCCGGTGGATGTTTTGGGCGCGCCCTGGTCCTCGGCCCACCAGGCGGTGACGTCGGCCACGAGTTTGGGGTCGCGCAGGGCCAAGTTGTCGTAGGTCACACGCTTGGAGCGCGTCATCAGGTTGAACGAGAACTGCAGCGGGTGCTGTTCCATGTAGCGAGCGGTGTGCTCGAACCATTCCAGACTGACCTGGGCGGCGCGTTGAACCTTGAGTGAGGTGATCCGGCGTTCCTCCTCGTAGGCGGCAAGCACTTGCGCCATGCCCGCGTCCTTGTGTGCGCGGAGCGCATCCACCAACGCCATGGCATCTTCCATGGCGAGTTTGGTTCCCGATCCGATCGAGAAGTGGGCTGTATGGGCCGCATCCCCGATCAGGACCATGTTCTCGTGGTGCCAGGATTCGCAGCTGACTGTGGGGAAGGTACGCCAGTGGGAGCGGTTGGTGAGTAGTTTGTGACCCTTGAGTTCATCCTTGAAGAGCTCACCCAAGTAGGCGACCGCTGCGGCTTCGTCCTCGAGCCCCAATCCGCTGTTGACCCAAGTATCTTCATGGCATTCCACGATCCATGTGGAGATGGGGTCCTCCCCCTGTTGGTAGGGGTAGGCGTGTACCGCGAAGAGTCCGTGCTCGTTTTCTTTGAAGTGGAAAGTGAAAGCATCGAGGGCCAGGTCGGTTCCGAGCCAGATGAATTTGCACTTGCGCCAATCCAAGGAAGGACGGAAGGCGTCCTTGAAGTGCTCGCGGATGCGGCTGTTGATGCCATCGGAAGCCACGATCAGATCGGCTTCGGGTAGGGCACCGGGGTCCACCTCGGTTTTGAGATGCAATTCCACGCCGAGCTCCAAGCAGCGGTCGGCCAGAATACGGAGGAGATCTCGGCGTCCCAGCCCACAGAAACCGTGGCCTGTCGAGCGCACGCAGGTGCCGCCGTAATAGGTTTCGATGTCATCCCAATAGGCGAACTTC
>JARGOW010000114.1 GCA_029212955.1 Planctomycetota bacterium
TGGGAACCCACAGCTTCATGGCGTGCGTCGATTGCCACTTGACCGCTCCTATCAGTGCGGGGCCGGGAAGTTGCACCCACTGCCACTTCCACGAAGAGGGGATCTCGGCGGACCAGCACATGGAAGTCAAACGATACGTGTGGTCCAGTCCGCAGTGCATTGCCTGCCATCCGGATGGGCATTGACAGGAATACGAGGGCAAGAAAAAAGCGCCCAGGCCATGGGCCAGAGCGCTCCTGTTACGGTTTGGACCTGCTTAGATCGAAGCCACAAAATCCGCCTCATCGGGGAAGCCGGAGTTGTCGGCTAGTTTGTCCCACTTCTTTTCGCCGTTGATGTGCACCACGAAGGTGCCGCCGCCTCCGGGGGTGAGTTCGATTTGAGCGTTGGGGTGGCTCTTGAGAATGGCGGCTTCCAAACTGGAAGCCTTGGGCAGATAGTTTCAAGCCGCGCAGTATTCGATCGAGATTTTCATGGGGGAGATTGTACCGGTCGGGATCAGGATTTGTCGGCCTGTTGCACGGTGAGGGGCTGGGGGGTGGCCGCACCGGAAGGAGCGTCCGCGTTCCGGCCTCCCAGGAATCCCAGGCGCAGGGTGCGGACTAGGAACATGCGGAAATCCTCGAGTAGGGTGTAGGCCAGTGGCACCACCCAAAGAGTGAAGAACGTCGAGAAGGCCAGCCCTCCGGCCACCAGGGTGGCTAGAACCCGGTAGTCGAGACCCTTGCCATCGTAGGCGGACAGGGTGATCGGCAGGAGTCCAAAGACCGTCGTCATGGCCGTCATAAGAATGGGCCGGACCCGGGCACGGGCGCCTTCGAGCACCGCATCATGGCGATTCAGACCATCCTCCGTATGCAGGCGGTGGATCTTATCCAGAAGCACGATGCCGTTGTTGACCACAACGCCCACCAGCAGGATGAATCCAATCCAACCCATGGAGTCGAAGGTGGGATTGAAGAAGTACAAGGACCACAGGGCTCCGACCACGGCGAAGGGAACGGTGGTCATGACCGCGGCCGGCAGGATGACCGACTCGAAGAGCACCGCCATGACCAGCGTCACGAGCAACATGCTCATGATGGCCGCGATGAGCATTTGATTGTTCTGCTCGTTGCGTTCGGCGAAGGCGCTCACGTCCCGACCCAGGCTGTATCCCTTAGGCATGTTGAGCCCCTCCAGCGCGTCGTAACCCGCCTGCTGGATTTGAACCTTGCTGTTGGCATCGGTCAGGCGGGCATTGATCGAAAACGTGGTTTGTCCATTCGAGCGCCAAATCTCCCGGCTGCCCGGCTGGAAATCGAGTTTTCCATAGCTGGCCAGGGCCACCGCGCCCTCCCCGTTCCATACGTTCAGGTTGCGCAGGGTGTCGAGCCCGGCGATTTTCTCCTGGTCATATTCGATGAGCAGGGGGATCTCCCGGCCTTCTTCCTGGTAGCGTGCCAGTTGGGCACCGCGCAGGGCCCAGGAGACGTTTTCTAGGGTGCTTTGGGATGTGGTACCAAACTCAAAGGCTGCTTCCCGGTCCAGGATCAGGCGCACTTGTTCCGGAGCGCTTTCCAGGGGGGATTCGACGTCGGTCAATCCCGAAACGCCGCGCAGGATCTCCACGGCTTCAGCGCCCAAGCGTTCGAGCTCTTCGGAGTGGCTCCCGCGCAGGAGGAATTGCACCTGCTGGTTGTTGGCGTCGCCCAGGGCCTGTTCGTCGCCAAAGCGCAGGGAGTGGCCTGGGAAGCGTGGAACCTCGCGCTGCAACCGATGCCGCAGGGCCTCCATCTTGTCCTTGCTGCTGGTGCCTTGTGCGAAATGCAAGCCGATGCGTCCCCGGGTGGATCGGAAGCGGGCGGAGACGTGTTCGAAGCCGAGTTCTTCTCTGCGCTTTTCAAAGTACTGCTCGTATTTGCGCATTTCACGGCTGGCCTGGGCCAAGGTGAAGTTGTCCTCCAGGCGCACGCGCATGATCAGTTCCGAGGAGTCCTCGTCCTGTCCGAAGGAGGCCATCTCCAGCTTTCCGATCGGGAAGGAAATCGTGAACAAGACCAAGACCGAGAGGATGCAGGCCAACATCCGGTGGTGGAGGGTCCATTCCAGCAGACGGTGGTTGGCGGATTGAATCCATGCTAGGGGGGAGTCACCCTGGGGAACGCGGAACTCGAATCCACGGACAGCCGATGGTTGCTTGCGCAGGACCGGCAGGGCAAAGAGCAAGAGCACGGTCCCTACCACAAAGAGGACCCCGTAAATCACGGGGCTGGAATCGGGGGGGTTGGAAAGCCCCATGGCCTGTAGCTGTTGATTCCACTGGAAGGTTTCCCTTCCCACATACCAGGATCGACCGATCAAGAGACCCAAAGCCACCACAAGCATCAAGCGCAAGGGTGTGAACAGGCGCACCAGTGGCGTGCTCACCCGGTGCATGAACCAGATCAGAACCTGCCAGGCGAAGAGTACCGCTCCGATGCAATAGGCCAGGCCGCGAACGGGCAAGGCCGACAGTTTGCCCAGCAGGGCAAACGGGCCCTTGACCCAATCGGGACGGGGCGCACCCATCAGATACGCCAGAACCGGAAGGAAGAAGAGGGCCACCATCAAGCTGAACAGCAACGCCAGGGAGAGCGGGCGGGTCATGGCTTGGATGAAGACCGCCATCATGGGGTCTTTGATGGTGAAGACCAGGGGCAGGAAAACCACCAGGGTGGTAATCGTGGCCAGGGAAATCGCCAGACCCACTTCCCGGGCCCCGTGTGCGGAGGATTCCTTACGGCCCATGCCCTCGTTTCGCATGCGCGAAATGTTTTCGATCACCACCACCGAATTGTCCACCAGCATGCCCAGGGCCAGGGTCAATCCGGTCATCGTCAGGATGTTGAAGGAACCCCCGGTGAAGTACTCATAGACCAATGCCAGGAGTACGGAAACCGGGATCGACATGGCGACCACCAGTGTGGTGCGCAATCTGCGCAGGAACAGGAGAAGCACGATGATGGCCAGTCCGCCGCCCCAAAGCGCGGTGCTCTGCAGGCGCGAAAGCGAGGCCTCGATCACTTCCCCCTGGTCGAACAGTGTGGCGATCTTGATGCGCCCATTGAGCTTGGGGTCGTTGTTCAACTCCTCCAGTAGCTCGGCCACACCGCGGGCCGTGTTGACCACGTTGGCATTGCTTTCCCTTTGCACCATGCCGTAGTAGGCGCGCCGTCCGTCCACCCTGGAGAGCCAGTCGCGCACACTCTTCGTACGCATGACAATGCCCACATCATTGATTGTTTGCCCGTTGCCTATGGGGTAGTCGCGAATCTCCTGCAGATCGTCAAAGCGCATGTCGGAGCGCAATAGCAGCTCCTTGTGGCCGGACTTGATCTCTCCCAGGGGTTTGGAGAAATTGTCTCGGGACATGCGCTGGATCAGCGCCCCGATGTCCATGTTTGCTGCTCTGACCTTGGTTTCGTCCAGCAAAATACGGATGGCTTCGTCGAGCATGCCCCAAATGTCGACCTTGCTCACGCCTTCGATGGCCTCGATGCGTCGCTGGACATGCTGCTCGATCAGGAATGAAGGGTTGGCCTCATTCTCATCCACCATGAGGATGAAGACCATGATCGGAGGTTCCCCGTCGTCATTGGCCCATACCCCAATGCGCGTCACCGTATCGGGCAGGCGCGGACGGGCCCGTTCGATTCGGTCCCGCAGTTCAGCCCGGGCCAGCTCCAGATTGCCATCGCCCTTGAATTGGACGCGTACCCGCACGCTGTCATCGTCGGAGCGGGACCACATGTCCTCCACGTCGGGCAGGGTGCGGAATTCCTCCTCGAGGACAGCGGCGACCTTGGATTCGTTTTCGTTGGCCGAAGATCCAGGGTGGTTGACAAATACGGAAAAACGGGAGCCTTCGATGCCCCCCGGAATCAGTTGAACGGGCAAGCCGAAGTAGCTGATCAATCCCAGGACGGTGAGTGAAACCAATATGACCATGGTCCCGATGGGGCGGGATACGATCAGGTGGAAGAAATCGCGCGGATGCTTCTTCATGCTATTGGGTCACCTCTTCCGTGGGTTGGGGGTCCAGGTCGCGACGCATCAAAAGGGAATAGAGCACCGGAACCACGAGCAGGGTCAGCACGGTGGACGATGCCAGGCCCGTGACAACGGTCACGGCCATGGGCGCTCGCATTTCGGCTCCCTCGCCGGCACCAAAGCCTGCCATGAGGGGTCCGATCCCGGGCAGGTGGGCCAACCATCCGGTGAGGGGGAGAAGTCCCAGGATCGTGGTGAGCGTGGTCATCATGATCGGGCGCAGTCGGGCGCCGCCGGCTTCCAGGATGGCCTGGTGTACCTGCAAGCCTTCCGTGCGCTTTTGATTGATTCGGTCCACCAGGACGATGGCGTTGTTCACCACGATTCCCGCCAGCAGAATCATGCCAACGAAAACCACGACCGAGACGGGGATCGAAAGGGAGTACAGGGTGTAAACCACTCCAATGCCCGCCAGGGGAACGCTGAACAGGATGATGAACGGCTGCAGCAGGGATTCGAACTGGGTGGCCATGACCACATAAACCAGGAAAATCGCAAGCAGGAGGGCTAGGGTCAAGCTGCGTCGACTGGAGTCCAATTCGCGCTTTTGGCCACCCATTTCCACGATCACGCCATCGGGCACTCGCAACGAATTGAGCAAGCCATCGATGGTGCGCGCCGTTCCGCCCAGGTCCAAGCTGGTCGTGCTGGCGGTCACCAAAACCGCGCGGGTGTTTCCAATGCGGCGGATTTCGGCGGGGCCTTGAACTTGGCTCAGGCTCGCGACTGCGGAGAGCGGAATCGGATTGTCCGATTCGGGATTCACGATGAGTGCGCGAATGTCCTCGAGGGTTCCCAGTCGATCTTGATCCGCGCGAACCCGAACCTCGATGCGCTCTTCCCCTTCGACAAAGCGCGTATCCACCCGCCCCAGGACCTGGTCCCGCACGAAGTCGGACATGGCGCCGATGTCCAGGTCAAAGGCCAGGGCCTTGTCCCGGTCGAAGATCAGTAGGGCTTCGGGGTGCCCGTCTTGAAGGGTTGTGCGAACGTCGCTAAGGCCGGGCATTTCGGTGAGGATATTCTGCACCTCCCCAGCCACCTCCGCCAATACGGCCAGGTCGTGCCCGCGCACTTCGATGGAAATAGGGGCTTCGAGCGTGAAGGGGGTCGGCCTGCGGAAGGTGGGGGGCTTGGCCAGGGAGGGTTCCGATTCGATGATGCGGCGAACCCGTTCCTGTACGATTCCTTCGCGTTCCTTGGATCGATACTCGGGTTCCAGACGAACCGTCAGTCGGGCCGTGTTTTCGCCTTCGATCTCCCGGGTGAGGGTGTCGCTTTCCACTCCCACCATAAGCGCGGTTCCGGCGACTCCTTCCACCCTGCGAACATCGTTTTCCATACCCCGATAAATGGTCTCGGAGATGTCGATGGGGGTGCCCACACCCAGGGCCATAAAGGCCGTGAACTCACCCTGATGAATTTCGGGCAAGAGTTCGAGAGCCAGATCATGGGAGCGATCCCAAGCACCCCAGCCGAGCAGTCCCACGCCGGCAAGGACCACGATCGGGAGTTTCAGCGACGCGCCGAGCACGCGGGGGTAGATCCACTCCAGCCGACTCCAAAGCACATCGAAAGTAAAGCGGCGAATGAAGCCCAGGATCCAGAGGACGAAGATCGGAAGGACCAAGAACAGCAGGGCAATGCGGATGATCACGAACAGGGTCACCCTGAATGCCAGCAATGCCAGGCTCGATGGAATCTGCATCAGGCCCCAGTCCAAGCCGTGCAGAAGCTGTTCTTCACAGAACCGGTCAAAGAACTTTCCGAAGCGAATCATGACCCGGCTGGGCTCTTCACGGAAGCAACGCCAGCTCGCTCCAATCCACGCGTATCCCCCGTGGAATGCCTGGGGGGATGCCAGAAGTTGCCGGGAGGCCAGCATGGGGATGAACAGCAGGGCCACCGCCAGGGAAACCAGCAGGGATGAAACCACGGTGACCGCCTGGTCGGTGAAGATCTGTCCTGCGATGCCTTCCACGAAAACGATGGGGGCAAAAATTGCAACGGTGGTCAACGTGGATGCGGTGATCGCGCCCGCCACTTCCCGGACTCCGCGGATGGAGGCTTGCACCAGATCATCGCCCTCATCCCGGCAGCGGGTGATCGATTCCAACACCACGATGGCATTGTCCACCAACATGCCAATACCGAGGGCCAGTCCACCCAGCGACATGATGTTTAAGGAAACGCCCGACAGCAGCATGGGGGCGAAGGTTCCGATGACGGAGATGGGAATCGCCACCGCGATGATCAGCGTGGCGGTGACCCGGCGCAGGAAAAGCCACATGACGATCACGGCGAAGATCGCCCCCAGCATGCCAGCCTGACGCACGTCGCTGACCGCCGCTTCGATGAACACCGACTGGTCGGAGAGCAATTCGAAGCTGGCGTCCTTGCGTTGCGTATAGGCCAGTTGGGTCAACTTGCGCTTGTCCCCCCAGTTCAACGCCTGGGCATCCTTGGCCGCCCGCTGGGCCAGGCGCTGCTGCTCTTCCGTTCCGAAGACGATCTGCCGCACTTGTCGCGCCACGTCCACGATGTTGGCTCCAGCCTCGCGGAAGACCGTGATCTCCACGGCTTCGGAACCACCGATGCGCGTGACGACCTCCCGTTCCGCGTAGGTGCGTTCGATGGTGGCCACATCCTTGATGCGGATGGTGGCGTTGTCCCGGCGTTCCAAGGCCAGGTTCGCGATTTCGTCAACGGACTTAAACTCGTTGAGCGTGCGGACGAGGTAATCCGTGGACCCCTCGCGGATTTGGCCGGCGGAGGCGTTCAGGTTTTCCTGGGCCAGACGCGTTCCGATCAGGCTGGGCGTGATGGCCATGGCGGCCAAGCGGTCGGGATCCACCTGGATCAGAATCTCTTCTTCCAGCCCGCCGTGGACCTGGACCGCGGCCAGCCCTTTGATGGATTCCAACTGCCGTTTGATGCGCTGTTCGGCGAGCCAGCGGAGGCGGATCAATGCCTCGGGGTTGTCCTCGACCAGGGCCGTGCTTTCCGCTTCGCCATCCTTGATGGGGGCGCGAATTCCGACGCGCAGAATTGGATCCAGGTTTGGGTCGTAGCGCAGAATAAGCGGGCGCTCCGCATTGTTTGGCAAGAACACGCTGTCCAGCCGGTCGCGGACCTCCTGCACGGCAAAGGTCATATTCGTGCCCCAGGTGAATTCCAGAAGCACGTCGGAGGTCTCCGCGCGACTGATAGAGCTGGAGCGAACCAAGCCGTTGAGCGTGGAAAGGGATTCGGACACCCGCTCGGAGATGCGATCTTCCACGTCCTCGGGTGCGGCACCGGGATAGGTGGTGCGAACGGTCAGCGTCGGATAGCTGATTTCGGGCAGCAGATCCATGGGCAGCCGGTCGAGGCTGACCATTCCGAAAAGGGCCACCGCCAGGAAGATACACGTGACCGCCACGGGCCGCTTGGGCACCATGGCGAGTATCCCACGGGTCTGGGGCGTCTCGCTTTGGGGGGAGTCGGACATCGCCTAGTTTTGCTCCGCGTCGGTGGCCGGTCCCGCGTTCTGGGTTTCATCTTCGGGGGTCGGATCCCCGTCGGGGTCTTTGGACGAGGCGTCGGTTTCGGGCTTGTCTGCGCCCGATTCGTTGGCCTTGTCGGTATCGGGGGTCACGACGATTTCGGGAGCCGGCTCGCCCGGGTTTGCAATTTGCACCGCTTTGCCGTCCTCGAGTTCGCGGCCACCCACGATGACGACCTGATCGCCTTCCAGCAGGGTTTCGCCTTCGGCGGCCGTGACTTCCACATCGAGCTCACCGAGCAAACCCTCCACCACGTTGATGCGGCGAGCCTCCCCTTCGCGCACCACGAAGATGTGGCGGCGGTCTCCCTCGCGCCGCAGGGCGCGCTTCTCCACAACCAGAGTGTCCGGGTGGCGTTCTGTGACAATGTGCAGGCGCACCATCATGCCGGGCAGCAGTTGGGGGCGGTCGTCGCCGGCTTCGGGTTGCTGCAGGTCGATGGTGACTTTGATCGAGCCGCTATTGGCGTCGACGGTGGGGCTGACCCGGCGCAGGGTTCCCGTATAAACCATGTCCCCGTAGGCCTCGGGTTCCACCCGGATGTTGAGTCCTTCGCCCTGGAGCGTGGCCGCTCTTTGGTAGAAGTGCAGCTCGTTTTGGGGGCGGCGTAGAATGGCGCGCAGGTGGTCAGGATCGGTGAGTAGGAAAACTCCAGCGCTGGGGCCCACGCTGGCTCCCAGGTTGACCATGCGCTCGGCGATGACACCGTCGAAGGGGGCGCGAATGGAGAAGAAGCTGAGGGCGAGCTCCGCTTTTTCCACGGCGAGTTCCGCGCGGTCGATGATCGCGCCCTGGTTTTCCAGATCCTGTTGCGCGCTTTCGTGGGTGAGTTTCGTGGCTTGCCAATCGCGGAAGGCTTGGTCCTTGGTCAGTTCCAGTTTTTCCAGGTCGCTGGAACTCACAAAGCCCGCGGCGGCATTGCGATCGAAGTCGCGCTTGCTTTGGGTGTGGGTGAGCTCCGCGCGCTTGGCGCGTTCCTCGGCTTCCCTCACCGCCAGGTTCAAACGGGGACCGTTGTTTTGTGCTTCCTGCAGGGCTAGGAGTGCGTCGTCCAGGGCCGCCTGGGATTCCCGGGGGTCCAGCAGGGCCAGAACTTGCCCGCTGGTGACCGTGTCGCCTTCATCTACCAAGAGGTCCACGATCGTTCCCGTGGTTTGGGGCAGGACCTGGATTTCCTTTTCGGATTCGATGGCCCTGGTCACGGTCAGGGTTCGCACCATCTCCTTACGTAGAACGGGGGCGGTTCGCACACGGACCGGGGCTTCCTTTTTGATCTCGCCTTGCAAGCCGGGCTTGGGGCCGCTGGCGCTGGCTTCCTCTTGCTTCTTGCAGGCGCTGGTCAGGATGAGGAGCGAGCCCAGTACCACGGCGGGTAGGGGGCGGGGGAAGGATCGAGCCATCGGTGGGGAGGGGGTGTGCGCTGGTCGCGCGAATGGGCGGTG
>JARGOW010000115.1:0-228 GCA_029212955.1 Planctomycetota bacterium
GGCAAATGCTCGGGGTTTCCGAAGCGCGAATCGGCGAAGGGCACGCGCCACAGGTCCAACCCACCCATGCCGCCTTCACGGTTGGATGCGAAGTACAAAGCGCCGTGGCCAAATGCGGGCGCGACTTCGTCCTTATCGCTGTTCAATTCGGACAGGGGGCGCGAATGCATGGCCTTGCCGTCCACCATCTCCGCCATCCATAAATCCGTGCCCAGGCCGCGCTCGCCC
>JARGOW010000115.1:238-3128 GCA_029212955.1 Planctomycetota bacterium
CGGCAAACACGAGCCAGCGGCCGTCGGGGGAGAGGCACGGGTCGAATTCGCGGGAGGCCCCGTCGGACAGACCTTCCACGGGCAACGCATCATCCCATAGGGCGTAGCGCAGGGGTTCGGAAGTGATGGCCGCGTACTCGCGCTCGCCATCGGTGAACTGGCCTTCGGTGCCCAGGTGGGGGCGGAAGCGCAGATACGCCACGAGGAAACCCGCGCTCAGCAGGCAGATCGCGATGACCAGGTTCTTTCCGAAGTTGCCCATGGATTACTTAGTTTCGAGGGTTCCGATGGAAAGGTTGTGGAGGCCGGCGGAGCCGCAGGCGTCCATGGCGGAAACGATGTCCTCGTGGTGCACGAAGCGGTCACCCCGGATCGTCACCGGCGTTTCCGGATCCTGCTGCGCGGCTTGGTTGAGGTGTCGCACCAGTTCGTCGTTGGTGACCGTGCGCTCTGACAGAACCACGGAGCCATCGCGCATGACGTTGATGATGATCTCATCGTCCTGCTCTGTGAGGGTGGAACCGGATTGGGCCTGGGGTAGGTCCACGTCGAGTTCGCGCTCGGGGTCTTGGAACGTGGTCGCCACCATGAAAAAAATCAGCAGCAGGAAGATCACGTCGATCATGGGGGTCAGGTTAAGCACCAGCTCCTCCACCCCATCTTCATTGCGGATTTTCATGCGGAGGCCTTTGCGGAATTCGTGGCGAGCAGAACCTGGTGGGTATCTTCAGCGAGGCGTGCGAAGCGATCGATGCGGCTGCGGAAGTAGTAGTAGGCCGCTTGGGTCGGGATGGCCACGGCCAGGCCGGCGGCGGTGGTGATCAAGGCCTGGGAGATACCGCCGGCCAACATCTCCGGCTTGCCGAGCCCGTCTTGCAAGGCGATGTTGGTGAAGGCCCCGATCATGCCCCAAACCGTGCCGAGCAGGCCGAGTAGGGGAGCGATCATGGCCACCACGACCAGGGGTCGCAGCCCCGCAGAAAGTCGCTGTACCTCGCGGGTGCCCGTGTCTTCCACGACCTTCTCCATTTCAAGGAAGGGCTCGGAGCGCCGGGAAATGCTCGCGTGCAAAATGCGCGACAGGGGCGTCTTGCTGCTTTCACACAAGCGAATCGCCGTGGCCGGACCGTCCTTGGAGAGCACGGTCGTGAGGTCTGATGCAAAACGCTTGCTGCCGATGGAAGACGAGCGAAGGTTGGTCATGCGTTCCACCACAAAGGCCAAAGCGATGACGGAGCACACGGCGATGGGGATCATCAATGGACCGCCGTCCAGCAGCATCTGGTACAGGGAATCCAAGTCCACGGACTTGTTGACGTTGGGGGTTTCTTGCGGAAGCAGTGCGAGATTCATGGTGGTTCGTGGATAGGGGGTTATTGACCCAAAACGCGCAGGCGATCGGCGCATTGCTTGGCGTAGACGGTGTTGGCGTGTTCTTTGACGGCTTGGCGGTACTGCTTGATGGCGGCATCGCGGGAGTCCTGGTTTTCGAGGCAGTGGCCGGCTAGGAACATGGCCTCCGCGACTTCTTCATCGTGGGCGTACAGCAAGGAAACCTTGAGGAATTCGGCCAGGCCGGATTCGAAGTCATCCTGGACCAGGTGCAAGCGTCCGATCTGGATGCGGGCGCGGGCGCTGAGCACACCCTTGTCCTTGGCGAGGACCCGGTCGAATGCCCCGCGGGCTTCGCGGCCGCGGTCCAAATCCACCAGGCACAGACCGCGATAGAGTTCGGCTTCGACCCAGGCTTCGAAGTCAGCGAATTTGCCAACCAATTGGGAAAGGACTTCCAGACCCTCTTTCGGCTCGCCTACCTGTTGAAGGGTCAAACCCAGGCGGAACAGGGCCTTGGGCAGGACCGCGTGCTTGCGTTGGGTTTTGCGCAACTCGCGCAAGGGTGCCAGGGAAGCTTGCAAGTCTCCGGAGCGGATCCAGGCCTCTCCCTGCAAGTAAAGCGATTCGCCGTAGAGCGAGCTGTTCGGATGGCCGGTCGTGAGTCGAGCAAATGCTTGGGCGGCCCCCTTGGGATCCGAAGCGCTCAGTTTCGCGAAACCCAACTTGTAGAGTGCCTGGGCTGCCACAGGGCTTCCCTCCGCTCCCGCCGCGTAGTCATACAGGGCCGCGGCCCGATCGAATTTTTCCGTGGCGAAGTGGGCCTCCCCGACAAAGAAGGCGGCTTCACTCACGGATCCATCGGCGTTGGAAAGTTTGGCGGCGCCGCGCACGTGGTTTTCGGCCTCGGAGGCTTGCCCCGCGTCCAGATGGATCCAGGCGCAGTCCACCAGGGCTTGCACAGCGAGTTCGGGAGCGGAGTCTTCGCGAGCGAATGGAAGCAGGAGCTCCAAGGCCCGTTCGTTGTTCCCCTTCGCCTTGAAAGCCAGAGCCAGTTTTTTTGCGGCAGCGTAGATCCGGGAAGCTTCCAGTTTGGTTTGGCTCAATTGCCGATAATTGTCGTCGGCCAACTGCAAATCGTCGCCCTCGATGCTGGTCCAAGAGAGCAGTTCCCTAGCGGCAACCTGCATGGGAAGGTCGATGTCCCGGGCGATAAGCACATTCAGTACGGCGGAGGCTTCTTGGAATCGATTTAGGGAGTGAAGACTCCAGGCGAGACTGTAGTGGGCGGTGGAAGCATGTTCGCTACCGGGGTGCTGGGCGCTGAGCTCCCGGTAGCGCTCCACGGCGCCCGCGTTGGTGCCCGCGGCTTCGAGCTGGCGGGCCCATTCGAACAGGGCATTGTGGGCCAGGGGACTGTTGGGATTTCGGCGTAGCAGGGCTTCCAGTGATTCGGTTCCCTGGCCTGCGTGGGCCAGGCCCAACTGAACCGCGTCCATGTGCTCGCGACCTTCATATCGAACCAGGTAGCCATTCCAGTGTTCCCGTGCATTTTCCA
>JARGOW010000115.1:3138-9018 GCA_029212955.1 Planctomycetota bacterium
GCAGCGGCCCGCCATGTAGAGGGCTTCCTCCGCAAGGGGGGATTCACGGAAGGTGCGCTGCAAGCGATCGAAGAGGCTCTCCGCTTCCTGGGCATTGCCCTGGGAGTAACGGCACCAGGCCATACGGGAGAGGCTTTGGCAGCGCAGATTCTTTTCGAGCCCTTCCAGATTCCAGAGCTGCTCAAACGAGGCGTACGCGTCGGCGTGACGCTCCAGGGCGAATAGCGCTTCGGCGCGCGTGACCGCGGTGGCGATGCGGTACTGGGACTCCATGAACTGGGTGAGCAGTTGGTCCGCGGCCTTCAAGGCTTCGGCCGGTCGGCCCGCGGCCAGGTGCGCGCTGGCAGCAGCGTGCAGTGCATAGTCCGAAGTGGCTGCGGCGAAGGCTGCAGCCGATTCATCATGGCGGCCGAGTTTGTAGAGCAATTCGCCGCGCAGGGAGTGAATACGTTCCGCCAATTCACCCTGGGGTTTGGCGGCCAACGCGCGGTCGACCAAGACAAGTCCGCCCTCGGCGGTCTCCGCCTGGGAAACGGCTTTGGCTAGCCAATACAGAAGCTCGGGATCCTTGCCCCGGGAGCCGGGGGAGAGCACGGACATGGCTTCGTGCGCGTTGCCGGCCTCGAGCCAGTGGGCGCCGCATTGCAGGCGAGCCTCGGCGGCGAGGGGGGAGTCGGGGTAGGTCTTGAGCAGGACGGCAAAGGCCTTGGCTGCGCCTTCGTGGTCTCCCAGTGCCGCCTTGGAAAACGCTTGGCCGCGCAGGGAGGCATCGTGGAATGCACCCGTGGTGACATGGGCAAAAGCGGCCCTCGCACCTTCGGGTTTGTTGGAAGCCAAAAGGGACTGGCCGAGCACATAGTACATTTCGGCTTCCAGTTCGTGCTCGCCCTGTGCGGCTTGGAATTCGTTGACCTTGGCGATGGCGCCCGCGTGGTCACCGAGTCGGAAGGCGCACCAAGCTTGGCCGCGTTGGGCGTGGGCCACCGTGTCGGCTTTGGGGTCGAGCGTGACGCTCTCCGCGTAGAATTTGCGTGCGGAAGAATACTGCTCATCGGTAAAGCAGGCCTCACCAAGCAGGAAGGCAGCGAGGGGTTTGAGGTAGGCTTTCTTTCCCGTCCGCGCGGTTTGCAGCGCGCTTTTGGCCGCTTCCATTTTGCCAGCTTGCAGTTCGCACTGCCCAAGCCGAAGGTTGCACTCCGCGTGGAATTCGAATTGGGCATCCTTGGCGAGGGGGCGGAATTGGGTGGCCGCTTCGGACTTGCGTTCCAACTCGAACAGGGCTCCCGCCAGGCGATAGCGAGCCAATTGGGCTTTCGCGTGCTGGGGGTGATCCGCAAGAAAGGATTTGGCTTCTTTGACGGTCATGTCCCAATGTTCATCGCTGTAGAGGCCTGCTATGAAACGGTATTGCTCTTCCGCGTTTTGTTGGGGCAGGGCCTGCAAGCCGTTGGAGAGCAAACCGGCGAGGCAAAGGGTGATCAGACTTCTCTGAAAAAACATGGGACAGAATTCCTCTAAGGGAGTACGCGGAATGGAAGCGGTGGAGAGCTTCGGCAGGGCCATTTCATCCGAAACGGCCCAGGGAAAGTTTGCCGCGAAATCGGATTTCAGGGGCGGCCACGTTCGGATTGCTTGTAAGAAAAAATGCACCAGGAGTCGCGAGGACCCCTGGTGCATGGGAAGCCCGTCAGCCCCGGGGGATGGGACTGAACTTCGGCCAGCGTTACCTAACTTGAGACTTTTGAACGCGGACACGCACCCGGTCCACTTCGGCTTGTAGCTGGTCGACTTCCCTTAGGACCTCGGTCAGCATGCGTTCCAGTTCCGCCAAGCTGGGGTCCGCGTTGCGGCTTTGGGAGGCGAAGGCGTACTCGCGAAAAGCATTGGAGTAACCATCAAGGCCATCCGGGGCGGAGGTCGGTGTCACCGGTGCGACTTGGCCAGGGGCGAAGCGCATGGAAACGCCGGCCTTGTGGGCCGGGGGAGCAGGGGCGCCCTCGGGAGCACAGGGCTCAGCCGGGCATTCCGCTTTGGGCGCGCAGGGCTCGGAGGGGCAGTCCGCGCCGGGCGCACTTCCGGTCGAGAAGAAAAACCTTGCCGGTGAACCAGGGGTCGCCGGTGCGGGCTGGCTGTTGACCTTCGTGTCGCAGGAAACCTCAGTTTTGCAATCGTGGGTATCGATGTAGACCTGTCCGCCCTGGTTTTGGATTTTGATGATGGAGGTTCCGCAGGATCCTTTGCAGGCGTTGCCGCCACCGGAAGTAGAGACCTTCGAGGTCCAAATGGAGGGCGCGGGGAACGTGCCATCGCTCTTCCATTCGAAGTGGGTAGGAGGGTTCGGGAACCTTGCCTCGCTTTTGATCGGGTTGTTGTTTGCGTCGAGGTAGACGAAAGCGTCTTTGGGCTTGGAACGGTCGAGGCTCGGGTTGCCGAACCGCACACTGACAGGGTTGGTTTCACATTCCGTATCGCTGGAGCGAAGAAGGACGCGTCCATTGACGTCTGCGCCCTTCAGGTCTAGCACCCGGCCCTTGAGTTCCTTCACTTCGCATTCGGAGCCATCCCCGTAGATGATGACATGCTGCCCGCCGTCGGAAGAACGGATGCGGAAGCTCTGACCCTCGTGCTCGCCCTCGAAGAGGTTTTCGATGGTGGGGATCGAGGACAGGAAGGGCACGGAGTTCTTGGCCCCGTCACAGCATTCCTTTTCTGCCTCGCAGCATTCTTCGTCACGATCGGTAAGGACCGCGAGTCCGCGAAGCATGTCGATTTGCTCGCCATTCTTGAGGGTAGCAAGGCCCTTTAGCTCGGTGATGGCTCCCAGGTCTCCAAGCTGCTCGAGGACAGCCAGGTTTTCGAGGCCTTTGAGACCTTCGAGGTTTTGCAAGACCGCCAGGTTCTTGAGCTCGGAAAGGTTTTCGAGGTTTTTGAGTTGGACCTTGTACTGGCCTTTACCCCCTTCTTCTTCGAAACGCACGATCAGCTCTTCGCAAGCCTCTTCGTGTTGCTCGCACAGTTCTTCCAATCCTTCGAGCCGGAGTTCGAGCCCCTCGAGAAGATCCTCGTTGTCGCATTCAATCCGCTCGATGAGTACTTCGAGATCCTCCATGACGGGTTCGATGTTCTTGGCGGTGAATCCTTGAAGGCGTCCACTTTTGGTATCAAGACCTTCTAGCATCGAGAGAAGCTCAGCATGGGCTGCTCTTCCCGTTGCGTGGTTGCTACCTTCGGCAATCTCCAAAAGGATGTCGTGCACTTCGGCGTCCCCCCCGTGAGGGCCGGTGCGCCAAACGTTGCCCTGGGCTTCAATGGTCTTTTCAACGGTTTGGCCGTGGCCTTCAGCGATTTGCTTGAGAATGTCCTGCACATGGTCGGAGTGCACATCAAGACCGGCGGGCAATTGTTCTCCGTGGGCTTGGAGCAATTCAACAATAGCCATGTCATGGACCTTCTTGAGTAGCGCCTCGGATTCGCTCTTAGCCTGACCGTGGGCCTTCTTACGCTTGGCAGCAAGTCGATCCGCTGCTTCAAGATTCATTTGGAGGGTGAATTCGGCCACACGAGCGCGCTCCGTAGCTTTGGCTTGCTCTGCGCGGTTCAACTCGGTTAGGTTGCGATACCCTAGTTCGAGGGCGCGAGCCCGTTCATCCATGGCGCGGTGCTTGGCCTTTGCTGCACGCTCCGCCGATTGAAGGGCGCGGAGTTCGGCTCGGGCCTCGCGCTCTACCGCGCGTTCGCGGCCCCTTTGCGTGGCTTCACGATCTGCGGATCGCAATTGGACCCACTCCTGAGTGTTGCGGTCCAAGACCTTGTGTCCGTTGGCTTCGTCCTGCAAGCGAGAGTTCTCCTCTTGCAGGCGACGGATCTCGCCGAGCAAAGCCTCGCGCTCATCGGCGGAGATGCCCGTCGATTCCTTTGTGGTTGGGACCACGCGAATCTTAGCCGGTGCCTGGGCATTGCGAACCTTTGGCGCTACCGGGGCCTTGGGCTTGGCTATGGTGCGAACTTTAACCTTGGGCTGGGTGGCTTTGCGTAGCTTGGCTTCGCCTTTTTGTTCCACTTTGCGCAGGCGCAAAGGGGCGGGGAGGGGAGCCGTGGCTTCCGCAATCTGGGGTTCCTGGGGAGTTTCTGGGGCTCCCAGGGACAGCAAGGGGAGCGGCGCGGTAGCTTCGGTAGCCGCGGTTTCTTGGTGGGACACGGTGGTCCAACCGGCGGCGACGGTCAATGCGAGGAAAAGGGCTTTGAACATGGATTACTCCTGACCCGAAAGGGTCGTGTTGGGTTCGTGGGTTGTTGTGTTCGGGGTTTGGGTGGAGCCTTGCAGCAAGGCGGTCATGCGCAGTTGCTTCTCCTGAAGGGAGAGCAGCCGCAAGCGCAGGAGCAGCAGGTCGTCTTGGGTGTCGGCGAGTGTGCCGTTGACCTCCGCAGACTCCTGGAGGGTTTCAATTTGCTCGTGCAGTGCGTTCAAGCGCGTTCCGAGCTCAAGGATTAGGCCTTCCAGTTGCGGATAGGCGCCGCTGCTGGCCTTGGGTTGGGACGCAGGGGTGCTGACCGCTTCAGTTTCGTAGGGCGTGGGCGACATGACCGAGGGCGGGCCCAGGTCGGGTGTCGCAACCACTGGTTTTGCATGGGCGGCTGCCTTACTGGGGGCGACAGCCGGAAGGGCCATGGCGCCTGTGGCGAAGACTCCAAGGGCCAGGGGCAGGCCCCAGGCGTTGCGGCGCGCACAGGCTTGGCGACTTTCGTCGTCGAGCAGACGGCGCACCCGGTGGCCGAGTTGGGAACCGCGACCAGCCATGGGAAGCAAAGCGACCGCCGGGCGTTCCGCGACCATCCAGCTGGCGACTTCGGTCAAACAGCGGGCCAGGCCAATGCCGTCGCCGGTGTGCTTCACGGCCCAATCGTCGCATTGGTATTCGGCCAACTCCTGAATCTCACTCCGCGCTACACGGTTGAGGGGTTGGAAGAAGAGCACGCGCTCCACCAAACGGTAGAGGAAGAACCATTGGGGGTCGCGGCGCACCACGTGGCCCAATTCATGGCCGAGCATGGCGGCTTGCTGATCCGCGGAGAGTCCGTGGACGGCCCGCTCTGGGACGCAGATTTGCGGACGAAGGACGCCGAGGGTTGCGGGTGAGCCGAGTTTTTTGGAAACCAAGAGGCGTGGGGCCCGGGACAGTCCGGCCTTGGCACTGATGGATTGCAAGGATTCGAACAGAGGCCCTTCGTGCAGCTCATGGCGGCCTGTCACGTAGTCCACGATACGACGCCAGGCGAGTGTCAGGCAAAGCAGACCGATCAGTCCGCCGACGGCCCATGCGCCGAGTAGGACCTGGCGCCAAAAGGGCCAAGCGTTGTTGGTGCTTGCGACGGCGGGGATGAGGCTGAGTTTGGATTCGACCGGGTTGATTTCGGTTCTAGAGGATCTGTCCAAAAGTGCCGCCAGAATGGCCGGATCCAGCGAATCGACGTCGACTCCAACCTTGGACTTTGTGCGCTCCTGTTTGCGGTTGGCGCGGCGTTTCTTCGGCGCTGCGGTCGTATCCTCGCCCAGGATTGGACCCGTTAGCACGGGAAGGCCGGTTGTGGGAGAAGGGGTGGCTTGGGTCAGATCCGCCTTGTCCGAAACGCCTGCCGGTTCCGCCGAATAGAGAACCGCGATTTCGGTGCTCTCGGTGGTCGGGTTCGACTCCGGAAGGAACATTTGTCCAGCCCAGGGTTCAAACGCGAGGCCAACCTGCAGGCTCGCCGTCAGGATGGGACCGAGCAAGGCGCACTTCCAAAGTCGCTCCTGGGCCCGATTGCTTTCCTTGGGCAGGTAGCGGATGCCCAGCCATACCAGTCCGATGAGGGCGGTGCTATGCAGACCGTAGGTCAAGA
>JARGOW010000116.1 GCA_029212955.1 Planctomycetota bacterium
CAAAGCCGCCGCCAAGAAGACCCCTGCCAAGGCCTAGCCAACCGCACGTGATTCCTTTCCAAGCAGGGGCTGCCCGATCCGTTCAGGCAGCCCCTGCTAAATTAACGGCCTCCGGATTCCGGGCCGCGACCGCGTGCAGAGGCCCAACCCCTGTGGGCCAAGCCATGGAAGCAACCGGTGGCGCCGGGCCCACGACCCCCGAAGATAAAAGCGGAGTATTGGAGGAACGCGGGCATTGGCATAGGATGCTGGCCCCGTGCTGGGCGAATCCAGCATTTCTGAACCCGTACAGCCCCCCTGTGGCCATGTCTGAACTTCCGCCGTCCTTTCCCTCATCCCAAGCCGTTCGTCAAAGTTTCCTCGACTTTTTCGCGGCCCAGGACCACCGCGTGGTGCCCTCCTCGCCGGTGTTCCCCCAGGACGACCCGACCCTGTTGTTCATGAACGCGGGAATGAACCAGTTTAAGGACGTGTTCCTCGGCACGGGTACGCGCGACTACAGCCGCGCCGTGGACTCGCAAAAATGCATCCGCGTCCAGGGCAAGCACAACGACCTGGAAGAGGTGGGAGTGGACACGTACCACCACACCTTTTTCGAAATGCTCGGCAACTGGTCCTTCGGCGATTACTTCAAGAAGGAGGCCATCATTTGGCACTGGGACCTGCTGACCAAGGTTTGGAAGCTCCCCAAAGAACGACTGTGGGTCACCGTGTTCGCTGGAGACGAGGGCGACGGCCTGGAAGTGGACGAAGAAGCCGAAAAGCTATGGCTCAAACTCACCGACGTGGACCCCACGCACATCCTACGTTGCGGCAAGAAGGACACCTTCTGGGAGATGGGGGAGACCGGGCCCTGCGGACCGTGCTCGGAGATCCACATCGACCGGGGCGGCCCGGACGATGACCCCGCCGATGGCGCCAACCCGGACATCGGTGTCAACGCGGACAACGAGCGCTTCATCGAACTCTGCAACCTGGTGTTCATGCAATTCAACCGACTGGATGACGGGAGCCTCAGGCCCCTTCCCGCAGGTTGCATTGACACGGGCATGGGCTTTGAGCGCGTGCTCTCCGTGCTGCAAGGCAAGAGTTCCAACTACGACACGGACCTGTTCACGCCCATCTTCGACGAGCTTTCGCAAATCGCTGGGCACGAATACGGCACCGATGAAAAGAAAGACATCGCCTTCCGCGTTTGCGCCGACCACGTGCGTGCCGTGACCAGCGCCCTGTCCGATGGCGCCTTGCCCTCCAACGAAGGCCGTGGCTACGTGCTGCGCCGCCTGATCCGTCGCGCCTCGCGTTACGGCCTGCAAACCCTCGGCCTGGAAGAGCCCTTCCTGTACCGCTTGATCGCCCCGGTCATCGGTGTGCTAGGGGATGCTTTCCCCGAGATGAAGGCACGCCGGGAGCACGTGGAGCTCATCATGCGGTCGGAGGAAGAGTCCTTCCGACGCACGCTGCAGCGCGGAATCGTGCAATTCGACAAACTCACCAACGGACTCAAGTCGGGGGACACCCTTGAGGGGGTAGCCGCCTACGAGCTCTACGCCACCTATGGTTTCCCCCAGGATCTGGTGGAGCTGATGGCATCCGAACGCGATCTCTCCTTGGACACGAGTGGTTGGGAAAAGGCCAAGAAAGCCCACAGCGAAGTCAGCAAAAGCGAAGGCCGTTTCAAACAACTGCTGTCCGCGGAACAGGTCAGCGATCTGAAGCCCACGGTCTCCACGTATGCCGACTGCGGATCAACCCGGCTCAGACTGGACACAAAATTGAGCGCCACATTCCCCGATGACGGCAAAGGCGAACGCTGGATCCTGGAGAGTTCCCCGTTCTATGCGGAGGGAGGCGGCCAGGTGGGCGACACCGGACGCCTGCTCGACACGGAGGGCAACCCAGTCTTTGATGTCACCGACACCAAGCGCATCGGCGACATCGTCGTGCACATGGGCAAGCCCTTGCAAAGCGTGCAAGTCGGCCAAGGATTGATCGCGGAAGTGGACGGCGAACGCAGGGCACGCACCCAGGCCAACCACACGGCCACGCACCTCCTGCATAAGGCCCTTCAAGAGGTTCTTGGCGACCACGTGACCCAACAGGGATCCCACGTGGGCCCGGAGCGCTTGCGTTTCGACTTCAGCCAACCCAAGGGCCTCACGCCCGAACAATTGGCCCAGGTGGAATCCAAGGTCAACGCGCAAATCCTGCGCAACCAACCGGTGTATACCACCCTGGAATCCTTCGATGGCGCCAAGGCCCGCGGGGTCATGGCTCTCTTCGGCGAAAAGTACGGGGACGAGGTTCGCGTGGTCGACGTGGGCGGCTGGTCCCTGGAATTGTGCGGAGGAACCCACGTTTCGTCGGGCGGCGACATCGGCCCGTTCGTCATTGTGACCGAGAGAGCCATCCAGGCTGGAGTGCGCCGCATCGAGGCCTTGACCCATGAGGGCGCGCTCGAGCACATCGCCACCGTGCGCGGCCTCTTGGCCGACACGGCCCGCAACCTGAAGGTCAAGGAAGAGGAATTGCCCGAGCGGGTGAGCACACTGGTCAAGGACCTCAAGAAGGCCAAGAAGGCGGGGAGCCAAAAGGCTAGCGGGGATGTGGGAGCCGTCTTCGAAGCTATCAAGACCAAGCTCGCAGAGCGTGCCGGCGTGCCCTCAGGAATCTTCGACCTACCCGAAATGGACGGGGACGGACTGCGCGCCCTGGGCGAGCGGGTCGGCTCATTGGGACCCGACCTTGCCCTGGTCCTGCTGGGCCGGGCAGGGGACAAGGTTCCCTTCCTGGTACTTTCCCGGGGCCAGGCCCTGGAAAAAGGCCTTAAAGCTGGTGTGGTCGCCAAAGCCATGGCCAAGGTGCTCGGTGGGGGTGGCGGAGGCCGCCCCGAATCGGCCCAGGGCCAGGGAATGAAGGCGGACGCCGCCCCGGAGGCCCTTGCCGCCGCGGAAGAGGTCCTGGCAGCCAGCCTGTCCTGACCCCGGTCCCACGGTTCCCATCCTGGGTCCGATTGGCCCGGATCCCAGGTTTTTTGATCTCAAAAGCGCCTCCCATTGACTCGCGGGACGGGGGGCGCTATGTTTCCCCGCTTATCCCGACCTAATCCAGGTCCCACGAGCCCCACCGGGCAACCCAGACAACTCTCACCCAACGGTTCCATGGCCCACCCCAAACGACGCATCTCCAAGTCCCGCAAGCGCATGAAGCGTTCCCACTTGGGTCTTGATGAGCAGGCCACCCAGAAGGACCCCCGTTCCAACGCCCTGACCCGTCCCCATCGCGTCAACGAAAAGGAGTCCACCCACTACGGATTCCAAAAAGGTGGCGACGGCGGCTTCGAGGTCTTTGAGCGCGAAGACTTCTAGTTTGCACGGGTCCAGGCATTTGCCTGACCCACAAAACCTATGAGCAAGACACGTATCGGGCTCGATGTTTTGGGCGGCGACCACGCCCCTGAAACCATCCTCAAGGGTGCCCTGGCGGCTGTCGACTCCTCGGCGGAGAATCCCATTCGTCCCGATCGCATTGTGCTGTTCGGCGACGAAGCGGATATCGAAAGCGGATTGAAGGACCTGGGTGGAAACCCGGGTTTCGTCATTTCCCACGCGCCCGAGGCCATCGGCATGGAAGAAAAGCCCGCCCAGGCTTTGCGATCCAAGCGCAAGTCCTCCATCTCCCTCGGCACCAAAGCCGTGCGAGCCGATGAAACCGGCGCCTTTGTCAGCATGGGCAACACCGGCGCTGTCGTCGGTGCCGCCACGCTAATGCTTGGCACCCTTCCCGGTGTTCGCCGTCCCGGAATCGCCGTCACCCAGCACCTGGTGGGACGGCCCGTCACGGTTCTCGACATGGGGGCCAACACGGCTCCCAAACCCGAGGACCTGCTGGCCTATGGGGTCATGGGTGACATCCTGCAGCGGGACTGCATGGGTGTGGAAAGCCCTCGCTTGGGCCTCCTCAATATCGGCGAAGAGGAGTCCAAGGGCACCGATTTGCTCCAACAAGCCTATGGCCTCCTGAAAGAGAGCGGCCTGAACTTCGTAGGCAACGTGGAAGGTGGCGACATATTCAAGGACCACGCGGACGTCATTTTGACCGATGGCTTCACCGGCAATGTGGTGCTCAAACTCATGGAAGGCATGGCCTCATTCATGATGAAGCGCCTGGTGGGGGAGCTCCAAAACCAGGGGGTTCCCATCGAACCTGCGGTCCTGGGCGGCATGGCCCGCAGCATTGATTCGTCGGAATATGGCGGAGCCCTGCTACTCGGCGTAGATGGCGTGGTCATCATCGGCCACGGCAGTTCGGACGCCCGTGCGGTCAAGAACGCCCTGGATCTGGCGGCAAAGGCCCTCGACACCCACATCAACCAAGACATCGTGAAGGGCTTGCAGTCCGCAGGCGCCACCGCGGCGGAATAGGCACCAGGGCCGTTCCCCTTCCCGGGACCAGCCCCGGATAGGAAACCCCATACCAGCGAGGTTTGGGGCAACCGCCGCGCTCTTGGGCTACCATGCCCGCGCACCCCCTGGACCTCCCGCTGCACCCGGCGAGTCCGAACCACCGCCCCATGGCCGCCAGCCGGCCCCAAAGATCAAAGGACCATGAAGGAAATGATTCGTGTTGGAATCGCTGGCACAGGCTCCTGCCTGCCCGACCGCGTGATGAAGAATGATGACTTCGTCAAGATGGTGGACACCAACGATGAGTGGATCACCCAGCGAACGGGGATCAAGGAACGACGTTGGGTCGAGGACGGGCAGGACTGCTCGCATCTATCGATAGAAGCCGCCAAGCGCGCCCTGGACAACGCGGGCCTGAAGCCCGAGGACCTGGACCTGATCGTGGTGGGCACGCTCACCGCCGATTACCTGATGCCGTCCTGCGCGGTCATGGTGCAGACCGCCCTGGGCGCCAAGAATGCGGGAGCGTTCGACGTGGCCTCGGCCTGCACGGGCTTTCTCACCGCTTTGCAAGTGGCTGAATCCTTCGTGGCTTCCGGCCGCGCAAAGCGCGTACTGGCCATCGGAGCGGAAACTCTCTCACGCTACCTGGACAAGAAGGATCGGGCCTCGGTCATTCTGTTCGGTGATGGCGCCGGTGCGGCGATCGTCACGTCCTACGAGGAATGCCAACAGGGCGAGTTGCTGGGCAACATTCTGGGATCCGACGGGTCGGGGTACGAGTTCATCCACATCCCCACGGGCGGAGCCAAGCATCCCCACGATCATCCCGAATACGATCGGGACAATCACTTCATCCGCCTCAAGGGTCGCGAGGTGTACCGCTTTGCGGTGAGCACCATGGCCTCGCTGATGAAGGAGATCACCAAGGACTACGACCCCGACGATGTGGCCCTCGTCGTTCCCCACCAGGTGAATATGCGTATCATCGAGAATGCCATGGAAAGGGTGGGCTGGGGCCGGGAACGTGTATTCCTCAACATCCAACACTACGGCAACACCTCCGCCGCATCGATTCCCATCGCCCTGGATGAAGCCCACCGCGGTGGCCACTTCGTCAAAGGCAAGCTCGTCGTCATGGTGGCTTTTGGCGCTGGCCTGACCTGGGGCGCTTCCCTCATGCGCTGGTAAACCCGGACCCCATCCCCATGACACTCTCAGAAACAATGAACGGCGCTGCCCTGATCATGCCCGGGCAAGGTGCCCAGTTCGAAGGCATGGGCCAGGCCTGGGCCGAAGCCTTTGACGTGGCCAAGGAGACTTGGGCCGAGGCCGACGAGGTTCTCGGCTTCTCCTTGAGCGAAGCCTGCTGGTCCTCCGGGGATCAGGTCAACCGCACGGATATCGCCCAGCCGGGAATCTTCACCACCAGCGTGGCCATCCTCCGGGTGCTGGAATCCCAGGGTCTCGACCTGTCGAAGGCTCCTTTCGCTGCCGGCCTTTCCCTTGGCGAATACACCGCCCTTTGGGCCGCTGGCGTGCTCACCTTCGCCGACGGCCTGCGCCTGGTGCGCCTACGAGGCTCCGCCATGCAGGACGCCGCCGACGCCATCCCCAGCGGAATGCTGAGCCTGATGGGCGCCAACGAGGAACAAGCCGCCGCCCTGGCCGCGGTGGGGGCCAACCACGGCATCTGCCAAGTGGCCAATCTCAACGGACCCGGCCAGGTGATTCTATCCGGCGAATTCGCGGGCTTGGACGCCGCGGCCGAAGCGGCCAAGGAGCACGGCGTGCGCCGTACCCGCAAGCTGGTCGTGGCCGGAGGATTCCACTCCGAATGCATGCGCCCGGCCGCCGATCGGCTCCAAGCCGCCCTGGACGACACGCCCACCCAACCCGCACGCATCCCGGTGCTGTCCAATGTGACCGCCCAGACCTCCAGCGACCCGGCCGTGCTCAAGCAGCAATTGGCCACCCAGGTCTGCGCTCCCGTGCTCTGGGAGCGGTCCATGAATTGGGCCCTGGGACAGGGCGATGGGGGCTCGGAACCCGCCGTCCGGAGCTTCCTGGAACCGGGTCCTGGCACGATTCTGGCCGGAATCATGCGCAAAATCGACGCGGACGCCACCGTGATTTCCGTGGCTACCCCTGCAGATCTACAGGCCCAAGAGGCCTGAATCGCCTATTGCACAGTCTTCCGCAGCCAAAGGTTGCGGCGGAGCGTGCCCGATGGCTATCTTGCACCCCCTGAACCCCACCCCAAACTGCTTTGACCGCTTCCCAAAACTCCTCCCAGCCCCTCGCTGGCCAAACCGCCCTTGTCACCGGCGCCAGCCGTGGCATCGGCCGCGCCATCGCTTTGGCCCTGGCAGAAGCCGGAGCCAAGGTGGCCTGCGTGGCCTCCCGCGTGGAAAATGCCCAGGGCACGGCGGAAGAGTGCAATGCACTCACCGATGGCGCCCAGGCATTCGGAGTCAACGTGGCTGAAACCGCCGCCGTGGCAGACCTGGTCAAGCAAATCTCCAAGGAAATGGGTGGGCCCAACATCCTGGTCAACAACGCGGGCATCACCCGCGACCAAATCCTGATGCGCATGACCGAGGACGATTTCGATTCGGTCATCGGCGTCAACCTGAAGGGCACCTGGAACTTTATCAAGGCCGCCACGCGCCCGCTGATGAAGAACTCGGGCCGCATCATCAACATCTCGTCGGTCGTCGGCCTCATGGGCAACGCAGGACAATCCAACTACTCCGCTTCCAAAGCGGGCGTAATGGGTATGACCCGCTCCGTGGCCAAAGAACTCGCCAGTCGCAATGTATGCGTCAATGCCATCGCGCCCGGGTTCATCGACACCGACATGACAGCTGCACTGGATGACACCAGTCGGGAAGCCCTCACCGGCTCGATCCCCTTGCAGCGCATGGGCAATGTGGACGACATTGCTCAAACCGTAGCATTCCTTGCTGGCCCTGCCGGCGGGTATATCACTGGTCAGACCCTGGTCATCGATGGAGGGCTTAGCCTCTAACACTTACCAGAGCCAACACTTCCTGAGGGCGAATTGTTCGTCCGCCGGGCCTGACTCAATTCATATCTACGACCAATTGGAGAACCAAGCGGTGTCGAACCAAACAATCGAAGAACGCGTGATCAAAATCGTCTGTGACCAAATGGGCGCTACCGCCGACAAGGTCACCAGCGAAACCTCCTTCATCAACGACCTGGGCGCTGACAGCCTGGACACGGTGGAACTCGTAATGGAATTCGAAGATGCCTTCGAAATTACGATCCCCGACGAAGACGCCGAGCAGATCCAAACGATCGGTACGGCTGTCGACTACATCTCCAAGAAGCTGCCCGCGTAAGCCTGAAGGGCGCTTCGGCACCCTTCTGTAACCAAACAAGCCGCCATGCGACGCGTCGTCATCACTGGCTTGGGCACTGTGAATGCCCTGGGCCTCAACGTTCAGGATTCTTTGCCTCGCATCAATGCGGGTGAGAATGGAGTCTCCACGATCACCCGTTTTGATACGGAAGGTCACGTGGCCACAATCGCGGCCCAGGTTGACTGGAACCCCGAGGACCACGGATTCACCAAGCAAGATCTCCGCAAACTAGATCCCTTCACCATGTGGGGATTGATGGCTTCAACCGAAGCCCTCAAGGATGCGGGACTCGAGGACATCAAAGAGTGCCCCGAGCACGAGCGAGAGCGCTTTGGTTCCATCATTGCCACCGGCATTGGCGGAATCACGGGCATTATGGAGCAACACTCCGTCCTGCTCGAACGCGGTCCTCGTCGGGTCAGCCCGCACTTCATTCCCCGCATCATGGGGAACGCGGTCAGCGGTCAGGTCGCCATCGCCCACGGGTTGATGGGGACCACGTTCACGACCACCAGTGCCTGCGCTTCGGCGGGACATGCCATCGGCATGGCCTGGCGAGCCATTCAATTGGGCGACGTGGACTTGGCCATCACCGGCGGTTCGGAATCCGCTCTCACCTCGCTTTCCATGGCGGGCTTCGGCTCGGCCAAGGCACTCTCTACCCGCAACGACGCACCCGAATTGGCTTCGCGCCCCTTCGACAAGGATCGCGACGGATTTGTGATGGGGGAGGGCGCTGGCCTCATGGTTTTCGAGGAATACGAGCGTGCCAAGGCCCGCGGCGCCAAGATCTACGCCGAAGTGAAAGGCTACGGCTCCACGGACGACGCCTACCACATCACGGCACCCAAGGCCGATGGGGAGGGGCCCGCCCGGGCCTTCCGCGAAGCCCTGCGCCATGCCGGCCTCAACCCCGAGGACGTGGATTACATCAACGGAACAAGTACGGCTTTCAACGACTCCACCGAAACCACGGCGATCAAGAGCGTATTTGGCGACCATGCCAAGAAACTCGCCGTGTCTTCGACCAAGTCCATGGTGGGTCACTTGCTCGGCGCCGCCACCGGTGTGGAACTGGTTTACACCGCCCTGGCGGTGCACGACGGAGTCGTTCACCCGACCCGCAACTACACCACCCCCGATCCCGCGTGCGACCTGGACTACGTTC
>JARGOW010000117.1 GCA_029212955.1 Planctomycetota bacterium
GCAAAACCGAAAAGTCCGAAGTCCTTCCCACGGGAACGTACCAAATCGTCGCCACCATGGCCGGCGGCCGCACCACAACAACCCAAATCACAATCCAAGAAGGCAAGCTCCTCGAAGTCACACTAGCGATCCCAGAGGAATAGCCTGCCTGGCCAAGCGCCGACAGGTTTCGAATGGAACCCATTCATGCTTGTCTTTCCAGTGCGCTGCTGATCAGTCTTCGACTCCCCAGGCGCTTGGCTCTGTATCAGCCAGCCATTTTTCGCCAGGAACGATCTGTGTGAGCGTGAATGAAAGGCAAGCCGGGCTGTAGGGCGATAGAATTCCGGGTGAACGACGCGCCTAGGGCCCGTACTCAAGCATTCCAATGGCAGAATATCCCCAAATCGTATACGACGACAAAGATCTGTTTCCTGTGATCGAACGGGCGCACCCGGACCTTCGGGAAATGTTGGCGGCGCTCCTGGCGACGAAGGTCAGTTGTTCCATCGATGCGCGCGAGACGGGGGTCGCGGCATTGACCAATGAGCTCCAGCGAATGGGGGGGCACACCTTGGTCAATCTGTCCCGGGGCAGTGGAGTTCCCTATCGCGAGATCGTGAAGGATGCATTCGGGGTCACCTGCAAGGTCTATCCAAAGGACAGGTCGATTCTATCCTATGAGCACGAAGTGGTGCAAAAGGTTGTCAACGCGGCCGTGGACCATTTGACCGCTGAGCAGGCGGCCACATTGGATGCCAAGCTGGCGAAGGCCACCGAAAGCTCCATCACGGTGGGCTCACTTCGATGCCTGCACAAGTTGCCCCATGGGGTGAAGGTCTTGGTATTGCGATCCCTGGCCGTGCAGGTTCTCGAAAAGGCCGGGGCAGACTTGAAGCCCAAGTTTTCGGTCAACGAACACTTCGAAGATTTCCTTGTCGGAATTGACCTCGAATCATTCTTGGTGGAGTTGGCCGTCGTGGCTGTGACCGGAGCGGTTTCAACGGCCGTCGAAGCCATGGGCGGAGCCCTAGATGTCTTCGGAACCGCCTACACGGTCACCATTCCATCCATTCTGCTCGTGCACCTCATGCGCCTCGAGCAAGAAAACCGTGATAAGTCAGGCCCGGAGGATTCACTTTTTGTGAATCCTCCGGGCCTATGAGTTGGGCGGGGCGGGAAGCAGAGCCCTCCAGTCTAGGCAACCCTACTGGGCGAACGTCTCAACCGCAGCAGCCAAACCGCTGGCCAATTCCGGGTCGGTAACACCCTCCGAGTCGGAGAAGTTGTTCTGAAACCCGGGAAGGCTAAAGCTGGCTTTCACATCCCCACCGAGGAAAGGAAAGGTGGCTTTGGCCGCTTCGAGGACCGTGGCCCCACCCCGGGCTCCAGGGGACGTGGACAGAATCAGCATGGGTTTGTTGCGCCAAACCTTGGAGTCGATACGCGAGGCCCAATCGAACAGGTTCTTGAACGCTGAGCTGTAGGAACCGTTGTGCTCTGCCATGGAAATCACGATTCGATCGTGGGCTTCAATCAGATCGCAGAATGCCTGGGCGGCTGCTGGAATCCCATTGGCGTTTTCCTCATCGCTCGAATAGATGGGCAGATCGAACTGGCGCAAATCCAGATCCGTGACATGGGCCCCATCCACTAGACCGGCTGCATGATTGGCGAACTTGCGATTGATCGAGGCGGAGCTGGTCGAAGCTCCCATGGCGAGGATTTTCATGGGGGCATCCTAGCACCTTACGCGCAATCGTAAACCCGCCCATTCGTGCGCGGTACCCCACGACTTTCACGGTCAAGGGGTCCCGGGAAACGGGTGGAAGCACGTTGGCGGTTTTGTTCGGGGTGCAGATCCCCCTGAATTGGCCGCCCAAGTGATTCCATTGCTGTACCCTATAAATCGAATTCCAAGCGGTTCGAGAAGCAATTCCATTGTGTGCCAGGACCGACCGGTCGCATCGAGCCAGGCCCATCATCCTTCCAGGTGGACCCGCATCCGACCCCATTCCGGCAGCAAAGCTTCGACGATTTGACCGAATCCAAATTCAACCTCACCCGCGTCCTGCTTTGCGTCGCGTTCTGTTCCTTGGTTTTGCTGGTTTTTCGCGAGCTTGGCCAGGATTCAGGAGATGGGCGCCTTCCCGATCGTATCACCGAATCGAGTGGGGAAGGGCGCGGCGATCCCCCGGCCCAGGCCGGTGGTGCGGGGGCGGCAACGGCAATGCAAGCGCCCCGCGTAAGCGAACGACAGACGGCTACCGCGGGAGCCTCCGCCGCAGCTTCCGGGCAAGCTTCCGCACGCCCCGCATTCGTCCCCCTCGCAGGGCGAGTGCTCTTGGCCGATGGCACGCCCGCCGGTTGGGTGGGACTGAGTGCCACCTGGGTTCGTGCGCTTCCACCATTGCCCGGTTCCACCCCCGTGGAACCTGACCCCGCCACTATCGAGAAACCCAAGTCCATCAAGGCCGACGCCTCCGGTTCCTTTTCCTTCGCGGCGGTGCGCCCCGGAATCTACAAGCTGGAGGCCTACTTGAATGGTGACCTCCCCGTACTGGGGACCAACGAATTCAGCACGGACCAAGGGACTCACAATGTGCTCGTAGATGCCATTTTCCTGCAAGCCATCGCCCTGGACCCCTCCGACCAAGTGGTCCCCATCGCGGGCATTTCCTATTCGGTGCTCACGCGCAAAGGAACGAACATGGGGAGCAGTGTGTCCATGTCCTGGCAGAGCCCTCGCAGCGCATATTCCACCCTGGTGTCGACCACCGAGCGCATCTGGTTCCGCGCCACGGGCGAAGCGGGCGATTCCTTCTACGGCATTCTGGAACCGGGATCGCCCTCGGGCACGCAATCGCTCTACCTGCTCGAATACCCACCATCCCTGGGCTCCTTACGGCTTACGCTCCATGAACCGAACCTCCCCGACGGTGCTTTCATTCGGGTCGATAGCATGCAAAGGGATGGCGAGGAAGTGTCCCTCTTGGAGCCCACGGTTAAGGCCAAAAACGGACGGGTGGAGCTACCCCTGGGCGGCCTGCTCCCCGGCCACTACAAACTGCAACTCGCCCTGCAAAATGCCGGGCCGGTCGCCCTCCAGGAGGAGCACTACGACCGATGGGTCCGCGCAGGAGACCACCCGACCCTAGTCGTAGAAGCGTTCACCGGCGGGCTCATACAAATCAAAGCCACCGCAGAAACCCCGGCTCAAGGACGCCTATTCGCCACAGCCGAATACCGTTACAAGGGCGACCAAGACTGGCAGCTCCTGTGGCTCACCACCCACACCACCGGCGGCGGAATGCTCTTCAACACCTCGGTTCTGGTCGCCAACTCAGCCGCCCAGTCCCTCCCCCTTCCACCGGGCGACTACGAACTACGCCTCTCCCTCGAAGGCCACCACCCCGAAACCCGCTACATCCAATTGAACGCCAACAGCACCGAAGAACTCGAGATCCACCTCTCAGCGCAATGAGGTCTCCGATGCATACCCGCCCCGTCTAGCCATGAGTGCTTACTCACAAGGGCCAATGGATCGGCCCCAGCGCGCGAATCTACTGTGGCGGTGAAGCAACTTGCGGTATTCACCCCCGCTTCTTGCCTACCCGTTGAGCCAAGGCTAGATTGGCGTTCCGGATGCGGATACTCGAGGTATCTGTTGTAAGTGAGTGTGGCGCATCTCCTTTCCCGATTCAGAATAATGTCAAAATCACCCGAGCATAATGCCCCTGTAAGTTTCGCTGAGCAGTTCGAAACGATTTCAGCCAAATCACAGTGGCTATTCTGGCTATTTTTGATGGTCCTCGTGTGCACCGTGCTCGTTGTGGCTTTTGTCACAGGCTACGTGGATCAAGGCATGTACATCGCCATGTTCGGGCTGGCGCTGATCATGATCGTCAAAGGGTATGGAGACGTACGCTTCTTTGATCGCGAAACAAAACTCGCTTCATCGCAAGTAAGCGTATTGGAGAATGTGCACAGCTTTGAGGAATTCCTCGCAGGGACCAAACCGAGCATGTTCCGGAGCCATATCGCGAACCTCTACGAGATCGCCTATACCTTTCCCGAGGTGAGCCAGGACAACCTGATCGAGCTAATGCACTCGCGCTTGATGGCTCGCAATCGGGTTGTGGCCCTGTTCGCAAGTGTCTTGGTGACCCTAGGCTTGGTAGGCACGATTCTTGGTCTGATGATCATGATGGATAAGCTCAAAACCCAGGTGCGTGGCGCATCGGGCGAGGGCGCTGAGCAATTCATCGAGAAACTCTTTGGTCCAAACGGCGCATTGGATGGGTTGGATACCGCATTTATCACGACTCTGATCGGCGCGGTTCTCGGCGGCGTGGTATTGCGGGTGCTCACCAGTGTTGTCGATGCAAACATCATGAAGTACACGGCGCACGTGGCCGAACTGACTGAGGTATATGTGTTGCCGTCCATGCGGCGAACCGCGCTAGAGCTTGAGGAGGAGCGCACGGCTGCCGAAGAGGAGCCGGCTCCCAAACAAAGCTCTCCCCAGGTTCAACAACCCACTGTCCGAGTCGAAGTGGTCCAGGTCGAAGCTCCAGCTAACGGAGGCGATGCTTCCGAGGGGCCGGTGACAGAATGAAGCTTGGCGCACCCGAGGAGTCCACGAGCTTCTATGAAGTCTTTAGCGATCTGATTTTCGCAACAATGGCCATTTTTGTCCTGCTGATGCTGGTGTTCATTGTGCAGATGAATGTCGCCACGGCCACGTCCGCCTCCAAAGAGAGCGAGGCCGCTTCCTTGGCGGAGCAGTTGGATGAGTTAAAGTCTGCGCAGGATGAAATGCTTGAGGAGCAGGTGCTTCGGGCAGAGAAGGCCGAGGAGTTGGCAGAGAAGGCAGAGAACGAAGCGGATAAGGCCCGCGAGGAAGCCAGGGAAGCGAAGGAGTCGAAAACCAAGGCTGAGAGAGAGGCTAGCGATGCAAAAGACGCTCAGAAGGAAGCTGAGGATGAACTTGGTAGCCTCAGGCCCAAGCCGATCGACTTGGTCTTCGCAATCGACGGAAGTAGCTCGATGGCTGATGCCTTGAATTCGGTGCAAACTTCGGTCGAACAGGCCTGCGAGGTCGCTTGCCGGATATCGCCCAAATTTAGGCTGGGGGTTGTAGTCTACAGATCAAAAAGTGACCGGTTCACGAATGTGTTTCCGCTGACACCGATTGGGCGCAGGACAAAGGATGGGCCGCACAAGGGAATGAGCGAACTCAAGAAGTGGATGTCAGAAAAATCCATTCGAGTTTCGGTTGCCAAGCCAGGCGCAGGCGAGCGCGGAGGCGAAGTGACAGGACAAACTTACGTGTCACCCATGAGTGCATTGATGACCGTCGTTGATGTGGAAAATGGTTTGAAGAAGGCACTGGGCTTATTCGGGTCCGAAAAGTCATCAGATACCCGCAAAGTCCTGATCTTGATGGGGGATGTCGGGCCTTGGGAGCTGGGAAGTGACACTCGCTCCGACGAGGCTGTCGACAAGCGTAGTCGTGCGTCCGCGTTATCAATGGTAGAAGCTTTTGCTTCGGAGTCGCCGAATAGACGGGTGATGTCCATCTATACGGGAACTGGCAACCCGTGGCACAAGGCAGAGACAATTGCCTTTTTCGAGCAGCTAGCAAAGCGAGCCGGAGAAAAGGGTGTATACTCCAACAAACTTTCCGCGCTTGTGATGACTGTTGTGAATGCAATTGCAGACACGAACGAAGAGTAGGCATTCCGGAACACATACTATGGCTAAGAGCCCTATTATCAGACCTGAGCGTTGGCGGGAGCCCGATGAGACTCCGCCCGAAGAGCCCGCGGTGCAGCGGGAGTCTGAGTCCGTGGCCGCGCGCCCCAGGAGCCAACCAGCTGTCGAACCCAAGGGTCGTAGCTCCATCCTTCCGCTGGCTCTAATGGGCTTGTTTATGGGGGTCCTGCTTGCGGGCGGTATTGGCTATGTGCTTGTCACGGAGGGTTCTTTGCTGGACCTAATCCGTAAACCTCCCGTGGATACCGCCAAGGTGGAAGCTCCACCGGAGGTTGTGTCGAACCTGGCGAATGAAGTAGAGGAACAGGCGAAGGAGCCGATAGAGATTGTCGCACCGAAGCCTGAGCCAAAACCGGAACCCATTCCACTACCCCCCGCTAAGCCAGAACCTGTTTTTGATCGTGAGTCCGTTCTCGAAGCGATTAGCAAGTTGGAAACCGAATGCCTACGCGCCAGCGGAAGTCGGCAGGATATCAAGGATGCCCAAAGCGATATTCGCGCATTCCGTAGCACGGCTGGTCTGGAAGACGCGATCGTGTTGGCGGAAGCGTCCATAAGGCAGTCACGGCTTCGACTCGACCAATACTTGGATCGCGCCTGCAATGAAGCCGCCCAGGTCATGAACGAAACCATCCTGTTTCCAGAAGAAGTGAACCGGGTGCTGCAATCCGAGCTCGGCGCCGCGCAATCGCAATGGAAAACTGAGCGCATCAATGGAATCAAGGTCATCATCGAGTTGGTGAGCTCCATTCCTCGAGATAAGAATCAATTCGAGGGGCATGCACGCCGTGGGCTGCAACCTCTCTTTACCCAATAGCCTTTTCCCAGCCCCCCCTCCCTCCGGATAGCGCAAACACCATGCGCCTTTGATCATGAATCAACCCAAGACATTAGTCAGTGCACTCCTCATTTCTTCATTGGCTTTGATGCCTACAGGCTGCCAAGCCATTAAGGATAGTGGCACGAGTGCAATATTGGCCGTGAGTGCCGGTGCCGCGACGTTCGCCATTCTTGACAAGAATGGAAGCAAGAACTCTAAGGAGTGGGCTGCAGCGGTCGCCGTTGGAACCTTCGTGGTCAGCGAATGGGTCCAGAATGAGTTGGAAGAGCGGCGGGCAAAGCACGAAAGCGAGTCGGAGTTCTTGGACTCTGAGATCGCGATCGCCGAAGAGAGCATTGGCGTTCGGCAATCGGAGCTAGATGCAAACAAGGAGCTGCTAGCCAAGTATCGAAACAAAGTGGACTCACTGGAGCGCCAGGAAGTTCGCAACGAAGCGCACCGCGTTGAGACCGAGAAAGCTCTTGCTGAGGTCCGAGCCACAGTCGCCAAGCTGGATGCGGACAGGGCGATTATCGAAAAGGAAATCGAGATCTACAGCCAAGCTGCTGAATCCTCGAAAGCGATCGCGGACGCATCGGTTACGGAAGAAGAGCTCGCACAGCGCCGAACGACTTTGATCGCAAAGCGCGACGAGAGATTGGCCCAATACAAGCTGCTCGTAGCTGACATTGAGGAAACGACCTTGCTCGGCGAGCGCCTTGCCGTTCTTCGCTAGATCCGATGGAAACAAACTATCAAGAGGAACAAATGGCCATGAAGCGGGTTATTGTTGCTGGTATCGTGGCCCTGTTCCTTTTGAGTGGTTGCGTGAATAAGGAACTGGCACGGCTCAAGCGCGAAAACGCGATCAAACGAGCCTATCTGGCAGACTTAGGAGAGCAGCTATCGCGGCTTGACGAAGAGTTGGTACGGCAGCAGGCCGTACTGGAGGTGAGCCGGGAGCGTATGGATGAGGCGTATCGCGTAAACCGGATGTCCCGTGAAGATCGGGACAGGAACAAGCTCACGATGGCGGAAAATTCCGCAGCTGCTGCAAATCTGAGGAGCTTGATCGCGGCGAAGCAAATAGAGGCGCGACGATTGAAGGGCATACCCGAGATCAATGAAAAGCAACACAGGCGGAATCAGGCGATAGCGAAGGAGATCAGTGACCTTCGGAATCAAATGAATGTCCTGAACACTTCCATCAAGCGCAATGCCGAAAGGCGCGCTGCCCAATATGGTGCGACAAAATGAAAAACAATGTAGGGCGTAGTTCAGTGGCTTTGGTCGCCGGCATGTCGGTCATGGGCCTATTTTTTGGGCTGGCTCTTCTGGTGATCGTGGTGCGGCCAGACGTTATCCGGAACGCATGGGCAAGCCTCCTCGATGGACCGACTAGTTCCGAAACGGCCCAGGCCGCCGATAGAGAAGCCATCCAGGATCCAAAGGGCGGTCAGGCAGAGTCTCTTAACTCGGAACCGATCCCAGCTTCCGAAATGGAGGAGTTGCTCCTGGGCGAAGACCTCGAAGTCGAGCCTTCAACGGATGAAGAAATTGCGGCTTGGATTGACAACATAGCGGGCCACCCCGATGACATCTCGTTACCTCGAGGCATCCTTGGATCTTCTGACGAAGTGCTCTCTGCGATGAATGCACTGGAGATCAAAGCATTCTTAGAGGATCCTGAAGTCCAAGACTTCTTGTCGCGAAAGCAGGATCAGCCACGGTTCACTTTTGCTGTTGGGCGTGCGGCCATGTTTGGTGGTTACAGCACGTTCGCCAAGGGATTGCTCGAGGAGGCCTCTGCCAATGGTTCGGGGGGAGCCAGTGCCTATCTCGCAGATCCCAGCTTTGGAGCTTCGACTCAGGAGGCAATTCGACTCTATGAGGAGGCGATTGCCCGAAACTTTGCCCCCGCCAAAAATTGGCTTTCGGAGCTGCAGGCCGGTGAGCAAGAGCGGGGAGGCAACATGGATCCCATACCCGAGTTGGTGGAGGAGGAGGAGAATCTGGATCCTACTCCAAAGCCCAAGCAGTTCAAATACGAGGATTTTCAGCAACCAGGGATAATCAAAGCGCTCCATACCGGAGATCTAGCGGCCTTGGACCAAATTGGAGCGCGCAACTCGATGATCTACATCGGCAAGCTACAGGAAGGTCTAGTGGACCCGTCCATGCTGATCCACCTGAGTCCCGAAGGGGGCAGGCGTTTCTTCGCAATGCTGGACCCCACCCTTTCTGCAAACGTTGGCATGGCCTCCATCAGTGATCTCCAGATCGTCAAAGAGCAAATGCACCTGACTGGAGGCGTGCTGACCACGATGCTTGAGGAGTATTCAAAAGGA
>JARGOW010000118.1 GCA_029212955.1 Planctomycetota bacterium
GCGTAGCAGCGGGTTATGCCCGCAACTACCTGCTGCCCTACAGCCTGGCCACTCCCGCCACCGAGGACGCCAAGCGTCAAATTGCGCGCCGTGCGGCCCGCGCTGCTGCCGATCGCGCCCTGCGCGCCGAAGAAGTGGCTGCCGCCGTCGCCAAGTTGAGCGAATTGGTTGTCAGCACCTCCGAGAAGGCCGACGAAGCCGGCAACCTTTACGGTTCCGTCAGCGCCGGTCAGATCGCCACCCTGATCTCGGCTGCTGGTCAGCCCATCGAGGAGAAGCAGGTTCGCCTGGAAGCTCCCATCAAGAAGACCGGAGAGCACAGCGTGCTCATCCACGTCTTCGGCGATCAGGAAGCCAACATCACCGTCCAGGTGAACGCGGCGGAGTAAGCGTGCTTCCCCCGCGGGGGATCCGACATTGATTTCCGGCCTGGAGCCGCCCACGGGCGGTTCCAGGCCGGTTTCTTTTGGCTCCATTCATCGAGGAATCCCCAGGCCCATCGGGTTCCCGGATGTGCCACTAGGGAAGGGCGGGGGAGGAGCCCCTATGCAGCATCCCCCCTAGCCGTTCCGCGAGGTGCCCCCGCGCGAACCACCTGACCCCCAGGTCGTGCCGCCGGCCCTATTTATGAAGGGAACAGGGCCCCAGTCCCACAGCCCGTCCGGCCGGCTTTTGGGGGTTTAGGACCGGTACTTCGTAAGGTGCTGGCCGAGTCCCCATTCTTCGAGTGATCCGGATGGCCCAGGTCGGTAAACTAGGGCTCCAGCCGGGAGGGCGGTCACATATGGAAATGGAAGAGTTCAGCGCGCCGGGGCGAGTCGCACCCCACAACGAAGAGGCAGAGAGATCCGTCCTTGGATCCCTTTTGATTTCGCCCGGCCGGGTGGCCGAGGTGGCGGAATTCCTCGATGAGGACGACTTCTTCGTGGCCCGCCACGGGATCATTTTTAAGGCCCTGATCGAGATGGCCGAACGCAACCTGGGCGTGGACATGATGACCCTGGGGGAATACCTCAAGGCCAATGAAAAGCTACAGGCGGTGGGAGGCTCGGGCTTCCTGGCCCAGTTGACCGCGGTGGTCAATTCTTCGGCCCACCTGATGCATCACGCGAATCTGGTGTCGCAAACCTCGACCCTGCGCAAGTTGATCGCCGAGGCCGGAGAGGTGATTTCGGAGGCCTACAAGACCCCGCCCCTGACCGAGGACGTGGGCAAACTGCTCGACTCCTCCGAGCACAGGATCTTTAGCATCAACGGCAACAAGGAGGGCACGTCCACGCGCATGGTCAAGGACATCCTGACCGACGTGTTCAAGCGCATCGAATCCAACCAAGGTGGGGGCGATTGCACGGGCATCCCCTCGGGTTACTACGAGCTCGACGACATGCTCGGCGGGTTCAACCCCGGAGAGATGACCATCCTGGCAGCGCGCCCCTCCATGGGGAAAACAGCATTCGTGCTCAATCTGATGGAACGCGCAGCCATGGAGCGCCCCCAGCATTTCGACCACGACCCGGTGGTGCTTTTCTTCAGCCTGGAGATGGGCGCGGTTTCCATCTGCCAGCGCATGCTCTGTTCCCGGGCCCGGGTGGATTCGGGTCGACTGCGCAAGGGCAACATTGACCCCTCCTCGTTTGCGGACCTGTCCCAAGCTGCGGGCGAATTGGCCTCGGGCGGATTGATCATTGATGACACCCCCGGCCTGTCCATCATGGCTCTACGCAGTCGTGCCCGGCGTGTGAAGCACAAGCACGGTTTGGACATGATCGTGATCGATTACCTTCAACTCATGAGCGCCAAGGCGGAGAGTCGTCAGCAGGAGATCAGTGTGATCTCCCGGTCGCTCAAGGAGCTCGCCCGCGAACTCGAGGTGCCGCTGATCGCGCTCTCGCAGCTGTCACGGCAAGTGGAGAGTCGTGAGAACAAGCGCCCCTTGCTTTCGGACCTGCGGGAATCGGGTTCGATCGAGCAGGACGCCGACGTGGTGTTGATGCTGTTCCGCGAGGAATACTACAGCCCGACCGAGGAGAACAAGGGCAAGGCGGAGGTCATCTGCGCCAAGCAGCGTAACGGTAGTACCGGCGCGGTCACCCTGCACTTCCATGGTCCGATCATGCGATTCGAAAATCCCGAACCGTCCATCGCCGAACCCATTCAGCTTTGATGCAAATCCAATCCAGGCGCGGCGCGGGCGCCCTTTCTGCTTTGAACGTTTCCTGGCTCGCCCTGGGACTGGTGTTCGCATTCCTGCTGGCACCCCAGGCATCGGCTCAAACCGCACAGAACCCCTTTGGCACCACAAAGGAGTTGCCCACGGTTGTGGGGGTCGAGGTCAACGGATTGCGCAGCTACAGCGAAAGTACGGTGCTCGGAGCCCTCGGCGTAAAAGTTGGGGGCCCTGTGAGCAAGTTGCGGGTGCGCAATGCCTTCGAAACCTTTGGTATCGAAGTGCGTGCTTCCGAATTCAAGGCCGCGCCCGGCGGCGTGATCCTGGTGATGGAAGTCTCCGAGCTGGAGGTGGACCCCGAAGCGCTGTTCATCGGCAACGAGGAATTCAAACTCGAAAAAATCCGTGAGTGGGCCGGTATGGGGGAGCGGGACCAGGTCTATCGCCACGAAGCCCAACGCATCGCCAATCGGGTGGAAACCGGGTACCGCAAACAGGGTTTCCAATTCGCTGAGGTGAGCTGGGCGCTGGGCGAACCCGATAAGGACTCGGTTGTGCGTGAACTGATCTTCAGCATCCACGAGGGCCCCAAAGTGCGTTGCATCGGACTGGACATCGTGGGAAACGACAGCCTGCCCGAAACCGGTTACATCTTCTGGAAAGGCGGCCTGCGCAGTCTGGCCAAGGTTCATACGAAAGGGCGCGGTCCGCTCAGTTGGTTTGGTCGCGTATTCGATGAGGATCAACTCCAGGCGGACTTGGAGGCCATGCGCCAGGTCTATCGGGACCGGGGTTGGTTGGATGCCAAGGTCGAGATCGACACCTTGACCTACAACGAGGAACGCAACCGGGTCAAGGTGCGCGTGATCGTGGATGAGGGTGCCCTGTACCGGGTCAAGTCCGTGCGCGTGATGGCCATGGATGAGGTCGACGGGGATCACTCCGAGGGCGAACTGACGTTTCCGGAGGAGGACCTTCTCGCCCTGTGCAATTTGAAGGAAGGCAGCCCCCTGGAGCGTGCACGCATCCAGAATGACAACGCGGAAATCGCTTTCTACTACGGGGACCATGGCTACCTGGCATCCGAGTCCTTCGCCCTGCAGGGCAGCGGCGCGCCCAATGGGGAAGGCTTCCGTTTCCTGCCACCCAAGTACAACTTCCACGTGGAGGAGCAGCTGGTCGATGTGATCTACCGTGTGGTGGAGGGCAAGCCTCGCACCGTCCGCGAGGTGAAATTCCGGGGCAATACACACACCCGCGACCATGTGTTGCGGCGCGAGATCAGTGTGCTTCCGGGTGAATTGCTCTCCCAGCGTGAACTCGAACGCTCCCGGCGTCGCCTTTCGAACTCGGGGTACTACGCCGACCAATCGAACCCGCGCCACCCCCAACCGGTCTACCGACTGGAGCCCGTGCCCGGTAACCCCGATCTGGTGGATGTGGTGTTTGAAGTGGAGGAGGGCCGCAATGTGGACCTGCGCTTCACCGGCGGTATCGACAGCAACAGTGGATTGGTGGGCATCGTCTCCATCTCCATGCGCAACTTTGCTGCCACGGCCTTGCCCTCTGGAATCTTCAGCACCTTCTCGGAAATCTATTCCAAGGATGCCTTCCACGGAAACGGCGAGACCTTTTCCTTGAACGTTTCGCCGGGTTCGGAGGTGGACCAATTCAGCGCGGATTACGCCCACCCCGACGCCTTTGGTACCCACTTCGACCGCACGGGCTTCTTCATGGGCGCGTCCATACGGGATCGCCGTTTCCGCTCGCACGATGAGAAACGTGATCGCTTGCGACTGGGTTTGACCCACTTCTTCGAACAGGGGGACGTGTCCCTGCGGGTGGGCCTGGTTTACCAACGTCTCCAGAACTCCGACCTGGATGCGCCGCCCCTGCCGTCCACCCTAACCGGCAGCCCCGAAGAGAGTCGCTTCCACGGGGTGAACATGGAGCTGCGCATCAGCGATTTGGACAATGCCCAGGTGCCGCGTTCCGGCTCCTTCATGCGATTGGGAACCACCTTTTATGGGGGTCCTCTCGGTGGCGACAACGACGTGATGAAAACCGAGTTGCGCTACGATTACTACCGCCAGATTGGCTCCAACCTGGAGGATGTTCGGTCGGGCATCCATGTGGGTTTGATGGCCGGGGTGGCGGCACCCTATGGGGACACCGATCTGGTGCATTACGGTGAACGCTTCTTCGGTGGTGGCAGCAGTCACCTGCGCGGCTTCAAGTTCCGTGGTGTGGGGCCCTATCAGGGGCGCTATCCGTTGGGCGGCGAAACCATGTTGGGCGGTACTTTCGAATATCGCATTCCCCTGTACTCCACGCCGATCCCCGGAACGGCCATGCGCAACGAAGTGTTCCGCCTGAGTCTTTTCAGCGATTGGGGAATCTACGATCCGGATGCCTGGAACCTGGATCCGGAGGAATTGCGTGCGACCTTGGGCTTCAGCCTGGGCATGCTCCAGCCGATCCCTTTGGCTTTCAACCTGGGCTGGCCCGTCAGCAGTTCCGACCGGGATGAGACCCAGGTCTTCTCCTTCCAGCTGTCCTTGCGCTGATCGTGCGGCCTCGCCGGTGTTTTAGGGGCTGTGGGGGGGATGCTGGGGCCCTCCGGTTGACTTGATCCGCCCCCTTGGGTACACCCTATTTCCTCGAACCACCTCCGCCCGCGCGTTCGCACAGTAGGACTCCGGGCCAGCGTCGATGCCGATGCCATGCCGAATCTGACCGTTTCCCAAATCGCCCAACTCTGCGGCGCAAGCCTGGAGGGCCCGCCCGAGGTTGAAATCTCGGGCCCCGCGCCCTTGGAAGAAGCCCGGCCAGGACAGGTGACCTTCCTCGGCGACCCGCGCTACCGCGAGGCCCTGACCCACACCCGCGCGAGCGCCGTGGTCCTGGCGCCCGAAATGGAATGCGAGAGGAAGGACTTGGTTCTGCTGCGTTGCGCCAAGCCGAGCGAAGCATTCACCAAAGTGGTGCAGGCCTTCGCTCCGCCAGCTAGCCATGTTCCCCGGGGCATTCACCCCTCGGCCGTGGTGCACGGGAGTGCGAAGCTGGATGATTCGGTAGCGGTCGGTCCGTTTTGTCACGTGGACGAGGGCGCGATCTTGGAGTCGGGCGTGGTCCTGGTTTCCCATGTGACCGTGGGGGCCGGTGCGCGGGTGGCGAAGGACACCGTGTTGCATCCCCAGGTGACGCTGTACCCCTGGGTTCAGGTGGGGGAGCGGTGTCGCTTGCACAGCGGGGTTGTGATCGGGGCCCACGGTTTTGGATTCGCTCCGACGGCGGATGGCTGGGCCAAAATTCCCCAGGTGGGCGGTGTGATCCTCGAAGACGATGTGGAGGTCGGAGCCAATTCCACCATCGACTGCGCGCGCTTCGGAAACACCGTTATCGGCCGCGGAAGCAAGATCGACAACCTGGTGCACGTGGCCCACAACAGCCAGGTGGGCGAAGCGAGTCTGCTGCTCGCCCAAAGCGGCGTGGCCGGTTCCACCCAGCTCGGCGAGCGCGTGATCCTCGCAGGACAGTCCGGAGTGGGCGGTCACCTAAAGCTCGGCGCAGGCGTGCGCGTGGGTGCGGGCAGCAAGGTGCTCAAGAGCGTGGCCGATGGCCAGGATGTCTTCGGGGCACCTGCTGGTCCCAAACAAGAAACACTGCGAGCCATGGCATTCCTGCCCAAGCTTCGCGCCGAACTCAGCAAACTGAAAGCCCGCTTGAAGGCACTGGAGGAGAACTCTTGAGTCGCCGCCAAAAGACATTGCGCACCGCCGTGGAACTGGTGGGGAAAGGCCTGCACAGCGGTGAAACCGTCAAGGCACGCATCCTGCCCGCGCCCCCCGGACACGGAATCGTATTCGTACGTACGGACCTGCCCGAAGCCCCCAGCATCCCGGCCCACATCCGTTACTACTCGGAAAAGGAGCGACGCTCGCGCCTGGCGAAAGATGGGGCCGAGGTAGAGACCGTGGAGCACTTCCTGGCCACCTGCCGGGGGCTTTCCATCGACAACCTGATCGTGGAAATGAACGGCCGGGAATTCCCCGGTGCCGATGGCAGTGCGGGTCCGATCGTGGCCTTGCTCCAGCAGACCGGTGTGGTGGATCAGGCGGAGGACGCCGTGGTCTTCAAGCTTGACGAGCCGGTCTATGTGCGCGACGGGGACGCCACCCTGGTGGCCCTGCCCACCAACCACGAGGCTTTGACTTTGCAGTACGTGGCATCGTTCCAAGACCCCGGCCTCGAGAGCGGAACCGTGCAGTTGGACGTGACTGAAGAGAACTTCGTCAACGAGATCGCCCACGCGCGCACCTTCTGCCTGGCCTCGGAGGTGGAGGCCCTGACCAAGGCCGGATTCGGCAAAGGCGCCACCCGCGAAAACACCCTGGTTTTGGGGGACCCCGAAAGCGTGCCTCGCATGCCCGATGAGGCCGTGCGGCACAAGCTCCTCGATTTGCTGGGTGACCTGTCCTTCCTGGGCGTGGACCTGCAAGCCCACGTGATCGCGACCCGTTCGGGACACCGAACCAATGCCCTTTTGGTGGAGAAATTGCTCGACCGGCTCCAGGAGGCCGAGGGCGCCGGCATTCGCAGGGAATCGGGCATGGACATCCGGGAGATCATCAAGATGCTCCCGCACCGCTACCCGTTCCTCATGATCGATCGGGTGATCGAGGTGGACGGATTCCAGCGGGCCGTGGGCATCAAGAACGTCACGATCAATGAGCCCTATTTCCAGGGCCACTTTCCCGAGGTGCCCCTGATGCCCGGCGTGCTGCAGCTCGAGGCCATGGCCCAGCTGGCGGGTATGCTGCTCCTGCGAAAGCTGGAGTATTCGGGCAAATTGGCCGTTCTGTGGTCCCTGGACAAGGTCAAAATGCGGGGTTCGGTGACCCCGGGCGACCAATTGAGGCTTGAGGTGGAAACCGCGCGCATCAAAGGTGAGACCGTTCAGGTGAAAGCCAAGGGATCCGTGGCAGGACAGCTCGTGTGCGAGGCCGTCCTAATGTTTACTATGATCGACGCCTAGGTAGCTTCCCATGTCCACCAAGATCCATTCCACCGCAGTCATCGCCCCCGGGGCCGAGTTGGGCGTCGACGTCGAAATCGGCCCGTACACGGTCGTGGGCGCCCAAGTGCGCATCGGGGATCGGACCCGCATCGGCCCCCAGGTCATGCTGGATGGGGTGACCGAAATTGGCGAAGAGAACCAAATCATCGGACAGGCCTCCCTGGGCACGCCGCCACAGGACTTTTCCTACAAGGGCGAGGACACGCGTCTTTACGTGGGCGACCGCAACACGATCCGCGAATTCGTCACGATCAACCGGGGCACGATCAAGGGTGGGGGAGTCACGCGCATCGGCTCGGATAACCTGCTCATGGCCTGCTGCCATGTGGCCCACGACTGTGAGTTGGAGGACCGGGTGATCCTCGGCAATGGCGTTTTGCTCGCCGGGCACACCCTGGTCGAGCACCACGCCAACCTGAGCGGCATGGCCGGTGCTGTGGCTTTCATTACGATCGGCGCCCACGCGTACATCGGGGGCATGACGCGCATGTCCAAGGACGTGCCGCCTTACATGATCGTGGATGGACACGACTCCCGCGTGCGCGGGGTCAACACCATCGGCCTCAAGCGAGCCGGCTTCACCGCCGAGGAGATTGAGGACCTGCGCGTGGCCCACCGCAAGCTGTGGCGCTCAGGCGGGGCCCGCGGGGCGGCTTTGGAGGAATTGCGCGAGGAGTCCGGCCTGAGCCCCCATGTGCGCTACCTGATCGAGTCCATGGATCGCACGGATTTGGGCCTCAAAGGCCGCTACCGCGAGTCGCGGCGCCAGTATTACTCCGAACTGGGCAAGCGTCGCATCCTCGAGGGCGAACCCATCTCCTGATCGGAGGTAGGTGAGGGCCTGGTCGATTTTCTGGCAGAGCCTCGAGCTCGACCTTCCCAGATCCATTTTTGTGTGGGCAGGAGGTGCCACCCGCCCGGGGGCTTGGCGTAGGATGGCGGCATGACCATGAGAGCCGTAGATCCCTCCGTTTCCTTTCCCGAACTCGAATCGGCGCGCCTGGATACCTGGGACCGCCTGGACGTATTCCAACGTTCGATTCAGGAGCGCGATGAGGCGAACAGTTTTGTGTTTTACGACGGTCCGCCCTTCGCTACAGGTCTACCCCACTACGGGCACCTGGTGGGGAGCGTGCTCAAGGACATCATCCCCCGGTTCTTCACCATGTGCGGCATGCGCGTGGAGCGCCGCTGGGGCTGGGATTGCCACGGCTTGCCCGTGGAGAACGAGGCCCAGAAGGAGCTGAACCTGGCCGATGCCAGGGCGGTGGAAGCGCTTGGCATGCCGACCTTTAACAAGACCTGCCGCGACCTGGTTTTGCGGTACACGAAGGAGTGGAAGTCCACGATCCGTAGCCTGGGGCGCTGGGTCGACCACGACAACGGCTACCGCACCATGGATACGGATTTCATGGAAACCGTGTGGTGGGTGTTCCGGACCCTGTGGGATCAGGGCCGCATTTACGAGGGGTTCCGCGTGCAGCCCGTGTCCACGGCATTGGGTACGCCCCTTTCGAACTTCGAGGTGGCGCAGGGACCCCAGGAACGCGATCCGGTCACCAAAAAGGATGGCCACAAGCGCCGCCAGGATCCGAGCATCACCGTGCGCTTTGCGCTCGAGGACGAAGACGCCTATGTGTGGGCCTGGACCA
>JARGOW010000119.1:0-228 GCA_029212955.1 Planctomycetota bacterium
CGACTTCCAAATCCTTCAGGACTCCAGCGCAGCGTACGGCCCCAACGCTGCCACTGGAGGAAACGAATTTGTGGGCCGCGCTGGCCAGTTCCTCCCAGTCGCTTTCCTGAACGGCTCGCTTGGCCTCGTCCAGGAACTTGGGCACGCCCAACTCAAAGGAGTCCACAAGGAAACCCACCAACTCGCGGCCGGCCTCATCCTCGAGCAGTCCGTCGAGCATGATGTGAT
>JARGOW010000119.1:308-3251 GCA_029212955.1 Planctomycetota bacterium
GATCGAGAATATTGCCCGCTGGCGCGTGTGCCGTGGCCTCCCCCCCCGTGGAATCATCGGTTCCACACAGGAGCGCAGCCGCGCTCGCGGTTTGCACAATTGGCGCAGACTCGATGGTCGGCGCGGGCTCGGAATCGGGCTCCGCGTCCTCCGGACCCGATAGGAAAAGCTCCCGGGCCGGGGATGCTTGCTCCTCCGGTTCCGGTTCTTCGATCGGCTCCGCATCCGCCAGGGACTGGATCTCTTGCATGCGTCCGGAAGATTCCATGCTGCGCTGCAACCAGCCTTCCATCCACACCATCATCTCCTTGGGTTGAATCGGTTTGGAGATGTAATCATCCATACCGGCTTCAAAGCAGCGCTCTCGATACCCTTGAAGGACGTTCGCGGTCATGGCCAAAATCGGGATGTGCCCGCCGCGCACCATCTCCATACCACGGATCCGTTGGGTGGCCTCGAAGCCATCCATCTCGGGCATTTGGCAGTCCATGAGGATCACATCAAACTTGGAGCGCGCCACCGCCTCCACCGCCCGCCACCCGTTGTTGGCCACCTGCACGGAGTACCCCGCCGTGTTGAGGATGAATTGCATGAGCTGCTGGTTGGTGGCGTTGTCCTCCACCAGCAGAATGCTGACGCGCTTGCGGAATTGGGTGCTGAACAAGGATCGCTCGGACTCGGGGACATTCTTCGGCACCCTGGCCCGGATCGATTCCACCTCCACGGCTTGTGCTAGGGCCCGGATCAGTTCGCCTCGCTTGACGGGTTTGTCCAAGTGAGCTCCGACCAGATCCTCATCGTTGGGCGGTAGGGTCTCGCGCTGGAAGGCCCGAGAGGCGAGTACTAGGTTGATGCCACGCAGGCTTTCCTGGGTTCGCATGGCTCCAAAGAAGGCGTCACGACCAGGCAAATCCGCGTCGAGGATCACAACATCCCAATCGTCCTGGGCAATGCATTCAAAGCCGCCATAGACCGTGGACTCCAGGGCGGCCCGGCAGTGGAGCGAGTCCAATTCTTCGGTGATCAAACCGCCCAAGGTACGGTTTCCTTCCACGACCAGGATGCGCAAGCCTTCGATCGACTTAGGCACGACTTCCAAGGTCTGTTCCTCCTGGGGAACACTACGCAACCGCATGTTGGCCCAAAACACGGATCCCGTTCCCACCTCGCTCTCCACGCCCAATTGGCCATCCATGAGGGAAACCAACTTGTGGGTAATCGCCAAGCCTAGTCCGGTGCCCCCGTAGCGACGCGTCATGGACGCATCCACCTGTGCGAAGGACTCAAATAGCGTATGCATACGATCCTGGGGAATACCGATCCCCGTATCGCGCACGCGCAGCACCACCCGACTGTGCTCCAAGCCATCGGGCTGTACGTCGAGCTCCACCGTGACCTCGCCTTCCTCGGTAAACTTCACCGCGTTGTTCAAGTAGTTCAGGACGATCTGCCGGATCCGGACAGGGTCACCGATCATCTGCTCAGGCACGTTCGGTGAGATTCGCATGGCCACGGCCAAACCCTTCGCGTGGGCGGCTTGCACCACCATCGTCGTGGCGTCCTCGACCATTTCCCTCGGGGAAAAGGCGACCTCTTCTAGGTCCATTTTTCCGGCCTCGATCTTCGAAAAATCCAGGATGTCATTGATGATCGCGAGCAATCCCTTGGCGGAGCGCATCACGTTTCCGGCCATGGTTTCCTGTTCCGGGTCCAGGCTGGACTCCATCAGTAGCGCGGACATACCCACCACCGCGTTCATGGGGGTTCGAATCTCGTGGCTCATGTTGGCCAGGAATTCGGACTTGGCCACCAGGGCCGCTTCCGCCAATTCACGCGAGTGGTTTAGCTCCGCGTTTACTTTGACCAATTCACCGGTTCGGTTTTCCACGTCCCGTTCCAGACTCTCCAAAGTGCGCGCCAACCGGCCGTCCCGTTTTTCGATCTCCCAGAGGATCAGGTTGAAAGCATCGGCCAACCGTTGGGTGTGATCCCCACCGCCCGAGCGAATGCGTTCTCCGTAGCTCCCCTGGCTGACCACTTGATGGGCCAGTCGCACGATGTTCTCCACCGGACGCATCAATTGCTTTTGCAGGGACCGGGCCATAAGCCACAGAATCGGCAATCCAATGAGGAACAGGCGCAAGGCCACCATGCCCCAGGATTTGCGCAATTGCCGCCAATCCTCCGGTTTCAAAACCAGATGGATAGAACCTTCACCCCCCTTGAACTCCAGGGGTCGAACGGCCTCCTTGGGAGCGCTCTTCAAGAGTGCTTGGATCTCGTCGCCACGCTTGGGCCACTCGGCACCTTCGGTGGTCCAGCCATACACCAACCGTCCATCTGGTGCATAGACCATCAAGCCGCCCAATCGCGGATCCGCTTTCAGCGAACGCCAGCGCTCCACCGCAGCCCCAGGCAATTCCGCATGGCTGCTCATGCCCACCGGCAGCCCATCCGTCGCCACGCCCAACAAGCCCGTCAAATCCCGAACCCGACGATTGGCCTCGTCCATGTAACTCAGCCCGGTCACCACAGCCACCAAAATCACCATGACCCCACTGGCCGCGAAAATGGAACGCAACCCCACGGTGGGAGTGGATTTCAGGCGGCGCTTTGCCGCGGAATCAGAGGACTTCAAGGGAGGCAGACAGCTGGGGAATGGAGACCCGTCCATCGGGTCGTACCGACGCCTTTGCGCCGTATCCCCTAGGAATCGACCAAAAAGAGCCCGGAGCTGAGTCGCACTTCCCCCTTGTGCCTACGACCTGCCCCAGGGGGCCCTTGGGCGCCCATCCCCGGAAAAAATTTCCTACCTTGGATCGGTTCGGAGCCTCCCCCCGGAGTCCATCACCGAATCATGCGACCGTTTCAAAGCGCGCCTGATCGCCCGCCTTTTGCTGCAACATGCCCAAGGATCCATGGCTCAACCGCAGTCGCATTCGC
>JARGOW010000119.1:3261-8843 GCA_029212955.1 Planctomycetota bacterium
TGGTGTCCTCTTCCTCGAGACACTCCTCTTCGATGAAACCGCCCATGGAGCGCACGATCGAAAAGGTCTTGCCATCGGTCAGGGGCAGAAACACATCCACCACCGTGGACTGCTCATCCAAGATGCGCACAACCCTCTCGGTCAAGCGATCCATGCCCTCACCCGACTTGGCGGAGGTGTACACCACCTCCGTGTCCGTGTGTTGGGTGAGCAGGTGAAGTTGCAAGGGATCTTCCACCCGATCGACCTTGTTCATGACCAAGAGTCCCGGATCCAAGTGCGCCGACATGCTGCCGAGCACCTCATCCACTGCCGCCATCTGCGTTGCCGCATCCGGATGGGAGGCATCGATCACGTGCAAGAGCAGATCGGCCTGGAGGGTTTCCTCAAGGGTCGCGTGAAAGGATGCGACCAGGTGGTGCGGCAAGCGCTGCAGGAAACCGACCGTGTCCGAGAGCAACACCACGCGCTTGTCCGGCAACACCCACTTGCGGGTGCGTGTATCCAGGGTGGCAAAGGGCATATCCGCCGCGAATTCATCGGAGCCGGTCAAGCGATTTAGAAGCGTAGACTTGCCAGCGTTGGTGTACCCGACCAACCCCACCGTGAATTGGCCCACACGCGAAGCCACTTGGCGCTGCTTGCGGCGCTCGATGATGTCGAGCTCAGCCTTGAGATCGGTGATGCGTTTGTTGACCAGGCGCTTGTCGGTTTCGAGCTGGGTTTCACCCGGGCCCCGGGTACCGATGGCTCCCTCCATGCGCTCCAGGTGGGTCCAAAGACGACGCAGGCGCGGGCGCATGTATTCGTTCTGGGCCAACTCCACTTGCAGGCTAGCCTGCCGGGTTTGAGCCCTGCGCGCGAAGATGTCCAGAATCAGCTCCGAGCGATCGATGACCCGCACTTCCCAGGCCTTTTCCAGGTTGCGTCCCTGTGCCGGGGTTAGGTCGTTGTCCACCACCACCGCGTCGGGGCAGTACATCTCGATGGCCTCTTTGACCTCCTGGACCTTGCCCTTGCCCATGAGCGTGGCGGGGTTGGGCCGGTCCCTGCGCTGCAGAATGCCTTCCCCAATGACAACGCCTTCCGCCGCAGCGACCAGGGCCCGCACCTCGGAAAGTTCGCCTTCGAACTCCTGGGGGTGTCCGGGCAAGATGACGCCACACACAAGGATTTTGTCCTTGGGGGTGTCGGTGAATTCGCTGGCCTTAGTCATTGCGGTTGGGGCACGCCGGGGAGGTGCTTCTTTTGAATGTCGATGCCGCCGATGCCGGGCCCACGGAATCGCGGGCGCTGCTCCAAATGGAAAAGTTCGTTGTCATGCAAGTTCGGATAGTCCGTGCGCGAATGCACTCCGCGACTTTCTTGGCGCTCCAATGCGCCGTGGGTGGCCAGGTGGGAGACGGCCATCATATTGTGCAACTCCCAAACCCGTGCACCCTCTTTGGGCCAACCTGCCAGGGCTTGCATCCAAAACTGCAGTTGGCCTTGCAGCTCCTGCAGATTGTGTGCGTCCCTTTGCACCCCCATCTGTCGCCACATGGCGGATTTGAGGGAGTAGGTCAGGTCCTCGATGTTTAGGTTGAAGCCGTGGGGCAGGTTCGGGTGACTGCGCCGTGCGATCGGGGTGAGCGTGCGGGGTACCGCCCTCACGGCACAGGCTGCCACCTGTTTGCCGGTGCTTTCCCCGAGCACCAAGGCTTCGAGCAGGGAATTGGAACCCATGCGGTTGGCCCCGTGCAGGCCGGTGGAGGCACATTCGCCCACGGCCCAAAGGCCCGGGACCGTGGTGCGTCCCGCATGGTCCACCTTGATGCCGCCCACCAAGTAGTGGGCTCCTGGACGGACGGGGATCGGGTCCTTCGCGATGTCGATACCAAAGAATTGGCAGTGTCGACTGATTGTAGGGAAGGCTTTGTGCGGGTCCTTCGACAGATCCGCAAGGTCCAGATACACGCTGGTGTCGTCGTTGGAAACCATGCGTTGAAAGATGGCCCGACTGACCACATCACGGGGAGCCAGTTCGGCCGCCTCGTGGTAATCGGGCATGAATCGATAGCCGCTTTTGTCGCGCAGGATTCCGCCCGCGCCACGCACGATCTCGCTGATCAAGATCCGCGCCGCACCTGCAATGTACAAACAGGTGGGATGGAACTGATAGAACTCCATGTCCCGGAGTGTCGCACCCGCGCGCAGGGCCATGGCAATGCCGTCCCCCGTGGCGATGTCCGGGTTTGTGGTTTCGCGATAAATTTGGCCCGCTCCGCCCGTGGCCAAAACCACTTGGCTGCTGGCGAATACGACCTTCTCCTGGCGATCGCTCAAGCACAGAAGGCCTTCCACATGCCCATCCACCTGGGTCAGGACATCGATTGCAAAGTGCTGCTCGAACAGTTGAACACGGGGATGGGCGCGCAGGGCTTCCGTGATCGCACGTTGCATTTCAAAACCCGTGGCGTCCCCATCCGCGTGAACGATGCGTGCGAAGGAATGACCTCCCTCCTTGGAAAGCTCCAAGTCTCCGTCGGGACCCCGATCGAATGCTGCGCCCAGGGCCTCGATCTTTTTCAAGGAAGCTGGGCCCCCTTCGATGACCTTCTTCACCATGGCGGGCTCGCTGAGACCACACCCCACTTTCATGGTATCGAGGGAATGCTGCTCGAAAGAATCCGCCGGGTCCAATACGGCTGCGATGCCCCCCTTGGCCCATTTCGTGTTGCCCACCATGGCATCCCCTTTCATGACCACCGCCACCGAGCTGCCAGACTCCGCCGCGGACAGGGCCGCAAAGCCGCCGCCAGCACCCCCACCCACCACCACCACATCGAATCGGTAGTGGGGAGTTCTTTGGGGTTCGAAATCGGTCAGGTAGCGGTGCATGAGCCACTGACCACCGAGTTTGAATTCATGCTTTGCCATGGGTGGGACCATCCTACAGCGCCCCAGGAGAGGGTTGCAGTCAATCGAGGATTCACCTGCGAAATATGTGGACCCCTACCTGGCCCTGACCTTCCCAGGATTCCCAGCGCCCTAACACCGACCTAACCCGCTACCTTTTATGGACTTGCGAAGTAGACGCGAACTTCTTCCAAGTTTGGGTCCTGTTCGGGTCCCGAACTGCGATAGATTAGGGGCCTGTTAGGTCTTCTACATTGGTCTGGCGCTGGGAGCCTCCCCATCCAGACCCTCCCTCCCTCCCCCCCGCCTCACTGGGGGGGTTGGAGAACGGGGAAGCCCCTCCGGCCATACCCCACCCCGTAGCCTACACCCGAACATCAGCCCCCGATTCCATGAGCACGATCCAACGAAGCAAAGTCAAAACCCTGAGTGACCAAGCCGAATTGCGATCCGCCCATCGGGCTGACCAGGCCATTTATGGCCGCCCCGTGGATTCCATGGCCCGTGTTGATATTGACAACACGAGCGGTGAAATCCGCCCTGCCGTGGCAGGGGCCCACGGCACCGATTCCTTCCTCTTTGACGACATGCAAGCCACGGAGACCCGCGGCCAGCATGGACACTCCAAGTCAAAAAGGTCCGATCGGATGGGGGCGCACCCTGAATCCGTCGTGAGAGACAGACGTTCCAGCCGGACCCAAGTCCGCGCTGGGAAGGGAATCCGCCAATCCGGCGGCCCCTCGATGGACCAGGGCGCCACACCCAGCGTGATGATCGCCGAGCTTCCTTTTGCAACCAGTGCAACCGCGGACAACGCCGGAGAGCGCAAGCTCCGTCGTCATCCCGATGCCGGCCCCTATCGGGGTATGCGGATGCCTCGGCGATCATCACTCCCCACTTTTCCAATGAAGGATACCTGTATGGGCCTCCACGCGCCTGTCAATCAGACACCTGCCATCGCACTGCGGGGTATGCCCCAAACCGCAAAGGTCTTCGTTCGAAGCACCGGCGATAAGCCCAAGGAATGGCGAGAGTCGTTCCAGGGGAATTTGACCCAATACCACTCCGATTTCGCAAACCACGCGCCCAGCGATCAGGATAGCCCGTTCCAACGCCTATCCCAAGTCTTGGCCAAACCAGAAGTTGGTGGTTACTTGGTCATGGGAGCCTTGATCGCCTGCACCTTCCTCATCTAGCCTGCATTTACCATGGCCGCACCGCTCACACCCCGTCAACGCGACATCCTGACCTTCTTCCGCGAATACCTGGAAGAGCAGGAGATCAGCCCCACCCTGGAGGAGATCGCCGCGCACTTTGGCGTCAACAAGGTCACCATCTTCGGACACGTGGCTGAATTGGAACGCAAGGGCGTGCTCAAACGCGCCGCCCCCGGTGTCAGCCGCGGCCTTCAACTTGTTGACGAAGAAAGCACCCCCCAAGAGTCCAACCAGATCTTGCCCATCCTGGGCAACATTGCGGCAGGCGCACCCATCGAAGCGGTGGAAAACCCGGAGGCATTGAACCTCGGTGAACTGGTACCCCGTGGCAGCGAGGTATTTGCGCTCAAGGTGCAAGGCGAATCCATGATCGAAGACGCCATCGCCGACGGCGATCTGGTGCTCGTGGAAAGCCGCAATCAGGCACACAATGGGGAAACCGTTGTCGCAGTTCTTCCCGATGGAACCACAACCCTGAAGCGCTTCTACAAGGAAAGCACAGGTCGCGGAAAATCCAAGCAGGAAGGCATTCGACTCCAACCCGCAAACGCTTCCATGGAGCCCATTTTTCTTCCCGATGTAGAGATTCGAGGCGTCGTGGTAGCGGTGGCTCACCCGAATCATTTGGCGGTTCTCCATCCAGCGCACTCCGCAACCTGCCAAGTCCAATCCGTTCGGCACCCAACTGCGCACGACGACCGGTCACCACCGACCGGTTCCGTGCCCGTAGCGATCCCCACCCCGGAGTAGGTCCCTCCCCCTACTCCACCTCGAGGGAGGAAGAGCAACCCCTGCTCTTCCTCCCTCCTTTTGTTCCCAGCCCCTCAAACGGATGCGGCACCCGAGTCCTTATGGGCGATAGCCCCAGAACGATTCAGCCTTCGCTGAAACCAAAAGCGACATCCTTCCCTGGGGCGCATTCCGACCGGGTAATCCGACGGATGGGTCACCCCCCATGTCCGTCTCACGCGCGCGAATGCTCCGTGTCGATTCTAGCCAAGACAATCCTCACTCCGGAATCCAATGCGCATCAAAAACAAGCTCCTCCTCCTCGCGCTCGCGCCCATCCTCGGCACCACCGCCCTAGTAAGCGTGGGCTACTACCAGTTGGGAAATCTGCGAGAGGCCAACCGCCACCTGGCGGAAGACCAATTCGGAACTCTCGTTCAGCACAAACTTCCCCATTTGGAGTCCCTGCACAAAAGCATCGCGCTCCTTCTGAACGGAGATCGGGACGCCTACCAGGTGCTACAAGCCGAGCTCCAAATCATGGATGGTGTCGAAGGGGAAGCCCTTTCCGGCCTGATCGACCAAAGCGCGGGGAACCTGGATCAGGTCCACGAGCGGATCCTCAAGGGGGGCTCCGCATTGCCGCCCGAATCCAATGGTCTGGTGACCGAATTCGAAACCCAATTCGCTGCCTGGAAGTCCCTTCACTTGGGCAACCTGGAATTGGCACAAACCGAT
>JARGOW010000120.1 GCA_029212955.1 Planctomycetota bacterium
CCGGTACACCCATGTACAAGCCGTCGAATCCGAATTCGCCATTGAGTCTGCAAGCGCAGGGCATCATGCGGCGCGAATCGTTCACGATGGCCTCTGCCATGGCCACCGAGGCCGCTGCGGGTGCATACCAGGCGCTGCCGGTCTTGAGCAGGCCGACAATCTCCGCGCCCCCGTGGCGTGTCCGATGGGCCAACTCATCCAACGTGTCCGCGTCGAGCAGATCCTGGGCCGCCACCCCGTTGATCGAGCAATGGCGGGGCATGGGCACCATGGAATCTCCGTGGGCGCCCAGCACCATGGCATCCACATCAGCGGCGGCCGTGCCCGTGGCCTCCGCCAGGAAGAAAGCAAAGCGTGCTGCGTCGAGAACGCCTGCCATTCCGATCACTCGGCGGGACGGGAAACCCGTGTGGTGCCGCATGAGAGTCACCATGGAATCCAAGGGGTTGGTGACCACTATGACGATCGCGTCGGGGGACAGGCGTCGAATGTTCGCCCCCACATCGCTTACGATCCGACCGTTGATCTCCAAGAGATCCGAACGGCTCATACCTGGCTTTCGGGGGCGGCCCGCAGTCATGATGACCACATCCGAATCAGCGGTGAGCGCCGAATCATGGGTCCCGGTGACCTTGGTCAAAAAGCCCTCGACCGCAGCGCTTTGATTCAGGTCCAGGGCGATGCCCTGGGCCCGCCCTTCGAGCACATCCACCAGGACGACCTCGCTGGCCAGGTTCTTTTGCGCGCAGAGCTGGGCGCACGTGGACCCCACGTAACCCGCTCCGATGACCGTAATTTTCCGTGAGGGTATCTGGCTCATGACCCGGGCAGCATAACGTTTGGAACCCCGGATCCCGACCAAAAACGGGGGCTACTGCCCCATGGCTAGCACGGGCAGGCGGAACCAGAAATCAGCCCCGCCCCCGGGCCTGTCCCCGTAGCCCACTTGACCACCCCAGGCCTCCACCGAAGTTCGGCAAAAGAACAGGCCCAACCCCACGCTTCCGGGCCGGGTCTTACCCTCGCCAGGTTCCGTATCCACCTGGGAAAATCGTTGGAAAAGGCGATCCTGGGCATGCGGGGGCACCCCCGTTCCCCTATCGAGCACGTGAACCTCCACCGTTTTCTCCGCAGGTCCGAATTCCACATGGACTTGCACCCCCGAATCCTTGGGAGCGTATTGCCGGGCATTGTCGAGCAGGTTCCCGATGACCCGGGAGAGTCGTCCCCCATTGCCTGGCACCGCGACGGAGTCGGGGAGCGTCGATTCAATTTCGAGGCCGAGGCCAGACTGTTCGAAGGCCGGCGCTCGATCCCGGACGGTGGTCCGGAGAACCTGAACCAGATCCGGGGCCCGTTCCGGGGATCGCTCCACGCGTTGGAGGTCTCGTATTTCTCTGGCGAATACCGTCAGAACCTCGCGCATCATTTCATCCTGCCGCTGGGCCTGCCGCTGGGCCACCTCCAGGAGTTTGCTGCGCTTGTCCTGGGCCAAACCCTCCTGACCGAGGATGGACAGAACGGCGGACATGCTGGACAAAGGCCCGCGAAGGTCATGCACGATGCATTGCAGAAGGACTTCCTTCTTCTGCGCTTCGGAGTGGGCCGCCAACAGGTGCAGTTGGGCCTCCCGTACGCCTTGAAGTAGCCCAGTCTCTTCCATGCTGGAGCCCAGGCGTCGCTGGAGGATCAAACCCTTGGCTCCACTAGAGTCCAGCAAGGCAATCGCCTCATACTCCTGATCTTCTCCGGCCTCCCCGGGTTCAACCCAAGGCCCAGATGCCAAACTGCCGGGCGCGGTGCCCGCCCAAAAATCGGAGGCATCCACGAGAAAGTTACCTAGAAAGCCCGCGGGATCGAGCTGCGCCAATTGGGGACTTCCAGAGCGTCCAGCTAGCCACGGCCGAAGCCATGATTGGACGGGCGTCAGCAAATCGCACGCCCCCTCCACGGTGTACTCAAACAAGGCCCGATTGGGTTGCTCTGGTGCATGGTGGGCCGAGCCAAGCTCCAGGGCCTGCTTCGCGAGCTCCGCGTGCAATAGAGCCATTTCGTTGCCCTGTTGCTGCAGGCGTCGCCAATCCTCCGTGCGCGGGGAGCTATCCAAAATGCAAATCAGTGAACCTTGCGGCTCGGGAATCACATGCAGGTCCCCCGAACCTGCGGCACCCATGTCCAAGGAATGCAAAGTGATGGGGTCGGTCACGGGCAGGAGTCCTTCCAAGGCTGCAAAGGAATCAGCGGCACACTCCCCTAGAACTGGAGTGGATTCCCCATAGCGCTGCCAATCCCCGCCACTAGCCCGGACGACGCCGTCCCCATCCACACGGCACCAGGCCGCACTTCGCTCACGCATCAAGATCGCCGCAAGGGCGCCCAGGGTGGAGTTGGGAATGGGGTCCATGGAATGGGAATTACCAGTGATTGGCCAAGCTCTGAAAGGCGTCCTCGACCCCGTGTCCAGTTCGTGCGCTCGTAAAAACCACTGGGCCCCAATCCACACGGGCCCGCCACTCATCGGCCGTGATCGCAAAGTCCGCCTCACGATCCATCTTGTTCACGAGCGTGACGACATGGGCATCGGGATTCTGTTCCAGCAAGCGCTTCCGCAACTGCGCCATCACCTCCAGGGATTCGATCCGGGTTCCATCGGCCACCAGGAGGGCGCCTGCGGTTCCACGCAGATAACTTGCCCGAACTTCCTGCCAGCGGTCTTCCCCGTGCAGGTCCCAAATCACAAGGGATACCTGGTGATCCCCGACTTGGCATTCCTTCTTCTCCACCTTGACGCCGACCGTGGTCATGTAGCGATCGTCGTATTCGCTATGCACAAAACGGCGCACCAGGGAACTCTTCCCCACGGCGAAGGCACCGAGCAAGCAAATCTTTTTTCGGATCATGGACGGATGGACCCATGGCGAGCCACCGGGCGAGTCATAGATTCGCCGAAGGACGAGGAACCGATGGGTCCTGGGTTAAGGTTTAGGGAGTAGCGTGTCGATCTCGATCCGCACGCCCGACAAGGGGCTGCGGGAATCGTCCGATTCGGGTGCGGGCAACACCTCCACCACGGTAGCGCCCAGGCCCAGTCGACCCAACGCCTTTTGCACCTCCACCAGCCGGCGATCGGAAAGACCCCGTTCGAAGTCATCCATACGGCCTAGGGTGGCCCGCAAATGCAACCGCAACAAGCCTCCGCCATACTCTTGAACACGCTCGTCCAGTGTCTTGAGGGCTGAGAGTCGGGCCTGGACCACGGGTTGACCCCGGTCCAACCGGCCCGCTCCCGCTCCAAAGGGCAAGGTCAATCCATCCAAGGATCGCGCGTGGGTTTCGATGGCGCGGCGGTCGATGTCGACCAAGCCCGAAGCATCCACCCGACCGATTCCAGGAACCGCGGAGGCCCGCGCCAATGCCCGGTGGACCCATCCGCTGGAGGCTTCCCCTTCCAGGGTAAGGCTCCCGTGCTCGGTGGTGAGCGTAACTCCGAATGGGGGCTGCAGCATGTACTCCGCCCGGCGCTGCACCATTTCGGGCTCCAACGACACAAAGGGTGTCCATTGGATATCCACATCCAATTCTTCGGTTGAGTGCGCGCACACCTCGGACCACGGTTCGGCCAAGGGGTCCCGGAAGCCAGTCCAGGTTTGGTGGTCGCCGTCCCCCACCTGGCCCTGCACCGAATAGCCTGGGGCTTCTTGTAGAGCCATCAGTGCAGCGCTTCGCTTGGAATTCATGTTGCGATCTTGGATCCAATCCACCGCAAACAAAAGTACCGCCACCAGTGCGACCGCTGCGATCAACCACTGCCCCTTTTTTGTCCCTCCGGGTTCGGACACTTTGGCCCCCTGCCCGAGAAGTCCCTGGAGATCGGGAATCGCGCGCTCAAAGCGCCCCACATCCCCATCGAATTCCTGGAGTTCATCGGCGAAACTGCGGTGCAGTGACTCCAGGGTTTCATGCATGTTCTGACTCAGGCTTTCCGGGGGGATCCCGCGCACCAGAACCGCCAAAACGGCCTTGGGTCCCTGGGCCATAAGCACCCGAAAACCGGAAACTTCAATCTGCTCCAAAGCGCCCTCATCAGCGCCCGCGAAGGAGTCTTGGACGAAATCTTGGATGGCGGCCAGCATGCCCGAAATCAACTCGGGATCGCGCAGGGAGTCCTCCACTCCAGAAACATCGCTCAGCAAGACGCTGGTTTCCTTGTGGATCCAAAACACTTGCTCCACCCGGTACGCCAGACTGTGCAGCAGGACAACTTCAGCGAAGGGCCGACCGGTGCGCCAAGCTTGCATGCGCCAACGCAAGCCTTTGGGGGAAAAGCTGTTCTCCAGGGTCACATTTAGGGTTTCGACCGCAGCGGACAAGGTGGCTTGGATCGAACGCCGAATGGCGGGACCCAGCACGGGGTAGATCGCCTCTGCGAGATCGTCGGGGTTCTTGCGGGCGCTCGACATGAGCCCCTGCTCTATCGTGGGTGCCAGGGCTTCCGCTAGCTCCGGCCCTTCCTGTGCACTGCGTCGGGTGGCTTCGGCCAAGACGTCACCCACGTCCTTGGCCCGAGGTGCCCGGGGAACCTGCTCCAACTCCTGGATGCGTGCTTCCTCAGGCCCGACGAGAAGGTCGTGGAGCATTTCCCAGCGGTCGTTTTCGGATAGGCCCTGGGGCCCATTCAATGCGCCTTCCTGGGAGTCCTTCCGGGCATCCCCGGTTTCGGGGGGCTCAGAACCATGCCGGCTTTCATCCGGCTGAATAGGAGAATCCCCCATGGATCATTCTCCCCCGGGCAGCAAATCGTCGGCAATGCTGCGCAAACGGCTTGCGAATTGCGTCTTTGAAACGTGGCTCTTGCGCAGGGCCTTGACCTGTTCTTCGAGCTCCTTGCGCGCCTGGACCTCGCGCCCTAACGCATTTGTCACCTCCATGTGGCTCTTTTGCAGTGCTTCGATCAGGGAAAGCCAGTGGCGCCCCTCCTGATCCACTCGCTGCGATAGGTCCGAAAATCCCTGCTGGACCCCGCGCTTGTGATCTCCGAGGAGGAGCTCTTGAACCTGCTGCCATCGCGAGGAGGCGTCGTTCCCCTGGTTGCTGGGCTGATCTGCGGGCTGATTGGAGGGATTGTGGTCAGTCACGGTTCAAATACGGGTCAGGTCCTGGGCGGGCGCAGGGGGTCCCTTGGACCCTGCCCGCGGCCGAAGTCTATCACCCTCTGAGTCCCGACCCTGGCTTGACCTGCCCCGAGATTCCTTGTGAAGCTAGGAAGACCATCGGGAGGGTCCTCGCTGTATCATATGGGGCCATCCTAACGATTCCAAAGCCCGCTACACGGGCATGACCTGCCTACAAACAACCCCCTTGAAAGTTCTCCTAATCGATGACGATCCCGACTACAGCGCGGTCATTCAGATCGGGCTGGAAAGTGATTCCATTCAATGCACGCTGACCTCGAGCGGTGAGGAAGCGCTAGAGCTCCTACGTTCCACGGATCGACCCCACTTCGATGCCATGCTGGTCGACATTGAACTGCCGGGGGTATCCGGTTGGGAAGTACTCGCCGCCCTGCGAGAAAGCGGCGAAGAAGCTCCGATTCTCTTCGTGAGCGGATTTGAGCGGGTAGAGGAACGGGTTCGAGCCCTGCGCTTGGGCGCGGACGATTACCTGGTGAAGCCGGTCAATCTGGAGGAGCTGGCCGCACGCCTTCAGGCTGCTTTGCGTGCCCGCCAGTCCCTGCCGTCCCTGGTCATCGAAGACCTTCGGCTGGATCTTGCCCAACGCAAGGCCTTCCGCAATGGCTCGCCAATTCACCTCTCCCCCAAGGAATTCGATTTGCTGCTCGCCCTCGCGCAAGCGGAAGGCGAAGTCATCTCTCGGAAGGAAATTCTGGAGCGTGTTTGGGACATGCCGTTCGACCCGGGCACCAACCTGCTAGACGTGCACATTGGGCGTTTGCGCAAGAAAATGGGTCGCAGCGGGTCGGATATGATCCAGACCGAACGGGGTAAGGGCTACCGACTAGGCACTTCCGAGCCCAGTCGGAGTGCGCAACCCCCGGAATAGGCTTTGGGAACCGTGCATCCAGGGTCCCCGGCCGGGAATTCGCGGCTTGTTCCCGATCGGAGCAGGGAACTGGGACCCATTGGTCCGATAGAATAGGCAAGCCCCCAATCCAGTCATGGATACCGTCGCCCTCATCAAATACACCGTCCTGCTGATAGGCATACCGATCTGGTTGCCATTCATGCGGGAGCTATGGCTGGAATTCAATCTGGCCATGCGGGAAGACGGTGGTCTTTGGGGCCAAACCCCCACACCCAGGGAACGACAACGCATTGTGGACGGAATCGCACGTGAGCCCCTGCGTCAAGTTCACCTGCCCAAAGGACACTTGGGCATCCGCCGCAAGAGCGCGGCCCAGGGGCCCCTGCCTTCAGGCCCCCAGGCGGGCGGGCCGCGCAAACGCAGTTTCGGCTCCAGGTAAACTCCAACAATCCGGCTTGCAACCAAACGAAAATGGGCGCACCCCCTTACTGGGGATGCGCCCATTGCTTGTTTCGGCAGCCTCAAAAGAGACCCAAATCGATCAATAGAATGTAATCGAGACCCCGTTGGTGAAGTTAGAAGTACTCGTAGGGTCCTGATCCCGGAACCAGCCCTGGAAGTTCCAGGTCTCACCGGCCACGACAGGCGCGGCAGGGAGCACCGGAATGGAGGTCAAGTCCACGGGCACTTCGAATTCGCCCGTAGCACCGGAATTGCGGATTTGTGCATTGAGGCGTCCGATCGGCATTCCCCCACCCACGCAAAGAACCCCCTGGCTTCCTCCTGCGAAGACCACGGCATCCTGGCCCTTGGAGGCCAGGAAGTACCCGAATTGATTGAGGGGCATTTGAATGGCGGTCAAGGTCAAATCATTGGCGGCAACCTCTGCGTCGCCGGTGGCCTGAATCTGTGCAGGGCTCCCCGACGAGTTCACCAGGGAGAAGCAATAAGAAGTCGCTCCGAGCCCGTCCAAGGCCAGCACGGCTAGGGCGGACTGGTGCAGATTCAGTCGCCCGCCGGAAACGGTCTCATTGGACAGGGCGGGCAAGGCATCCACGCTGTCGATCAGAATTTCCTTGAGGGTCAAAGCGGCGAGCCCGGGGTTGGCCTGGAACTGGGCCTGCAAGGCAGGAGGTGCAACGCTGTGTAAGAAGGCCACCGCACCGGCCACATGGGGGGTCGCCATGGAAGTGCCCGTCAAATTGGAATAGCCACCATTGGGCACCGTGCTCAGAATGCCCACACCCGGTGCAGCCAAGTCGATTGTGTTCTGTCCGTATCCGGAAAAGGTGCGTTGATCGTTGCGGTCCGTGGCGGTGACGGTCACGAGCCAGTCGCTTGAGCAACCCGTGGGAACATCCCCTTGGACATCCACGTTGGTGGGCGCGTTGGCCGTTGCGGCGCAGCTAAGAATACCGACAGCTCCCATATCGTCGTAGGCATCGTCCCAAGCGGGATAGGAGCCGGAAGCGCAGTTTGCGTTGTCGATGCCAAAGCTGGAGTTGGTCACCACCACGTTGGCTCCTTGGGTTCCGCCGGAGGAAAGCCAGAGGCCTTTTTGATCCCGGGCATACCCGTAGGCGATCAAAACGGTAGAAGTCTGCGAGGACGATCCGGCGATGTGCATGAGCTTGGAGTTCCAGTTCACCCCCACCACGCCAAGGCGGTTGTTGCCTCTGGCTCCAGCGGTACCCGCCACGTGTGTCCCGTGGGTACTCGAAGGCACCGAGCCGTTGTTGCTGTAGGCGTTCCAGCCAAATCGGTCGTCCACGTATCCGTTGCCGTCATCATCGACACCATTGGCGCCATTCATTTCAGCCGAGTTTTCCCAGCGATTGGGAAGTAGGTCGGGATGGGTCGAATCCGCCCCCCCATCCACAATGGCGATCACCACATCGGAGGAGCCGGTGGAAAGGTCCCATGCCTCAGGCGCGTCGATATCCGCGTCGGGCGTTCCTCCGCCCTGGCCCGTATTGTTCAAGCCGTACATACCTGAGAAGCTGGGATCATTGGGCGTGGTTTGCCGGGATTGCACCGGATGGTCCTCTTGGGCGTAGATCACACCCGCACGGGATTGCAGGTCCAGCAAGACGCTCTCCACATTCAAGGTGGGCTGGATGTACACCAATCGGATGTTCAGGGACCGATACAGCAAAGGTCCCAAACGAAAGTCGGGCCCCAGCAGGGTTTGGATTCCAGCCCGGTCCAGATTGGCCTGGAAACGGACAATGACCTGGCTCTGGGCGAGATCCAGGTTGGATTGGGCGGATAGGCCCTCGGACGGTGCGGCCATCTCGGGGGTCTGGGGGATTGCCTGGAGCGGCATCGCGAGGGCGACCGCCGCCAGGGAGAACATGCGGAGAGTCATGATTCCAAGGAAGTTGTTGGGGACTTTGGGGAGAGAGAAGCCCGCATCTCCCAAGTTTTGGAGACGGGGCGTCTGTGAATACTCTATCCCTTTCCCGGCGGCCCACTACCCAATCTGGGTGAGAATCCGGGTCACTTGCGAGCTCCTACAGCGTTAGCGGGCTTGCAATTTGGATCAATTGCGCCAAATTGATGCCTGGGAGCCCCTCGGGGCTCCTTCTGATTCCTGCGCACTTTGCGCCAATCCCCTGCACACCAGCCCTCCACCCTCTCCATGTCCAACCCCCGTACCGCCAAGGGCCTTCTCGGCCTGCCCCTCGCCGGATTGATCTGCCTCGCCGGCGCCTGGTCCATTTCCGCCGCATTCCCCACCCAGGAACCGACCCCCACGGGTCAGACCACCCCCG
>JARGOW010000121.1:0-4149 GCA_029212955.1 Planctomycetota bacterium
TTGGCCGTGGCCATCCCCGTGCTGCTCTCGAGCCTGACCGTGCCCGCCCTGCTGGAAACCGTGGGCACCTCCATGAACTACGGGGATCTGGTGCGCTGCAGTATCTACCAGTGGATTTTCCTGGGCACCATCTTCAGCATCGCCTTCGCCTTCTCCGCGCTTGGCGAACAACCCCTCAAGATCGCTTTCGTTTTGCTCTTCCTGTGCATCGCCGAATTCGCGATCTACATGGTCAAGACCATCACCCACTACTCGATCTTCCGCTGGTCCGACATCCAGACCTACGCGGCCATGATCGGAACCAACGAAATGCCCAGGGGCCAGGTGGGGATCATGGTGCTCATCCAAGCCGTGGCCTTCACCGTGGGCTTCGCGATCTTCCGCCGAAGAACCCCCTAGACCCTGCCCCAGTCGGCGACCTATTCGGACACCCGGGCTTTCACGTAACGGTGAAAGGCAGGTTCCGCATCCTTGAGATCGAAGCGCTTCAGGGCCTTGACCAGGGCCTCTTCCCGGACCCGAAAGATAGAATCGATGTGCAGGGGTTTGCCCTGGAGAACCGCCTCCACGCAGGCATGCCAACCCTCTCGCGTGTACTTCACATAACGCTTAAGGAAGTCCTCTCCGCGCTTGGAGCGTTGTCCGTATTCGGAGTTCACGAGGAACTCCAGCCAGATCCAGCCCTGGGCGTAATACTCCCTAGGAGCCGAATAGTATTGCTCTTGGGTCAAACGCAGGAACACCTCCAATGGCTCTAGCCCTTGGCCCTGCTCCCCCACCATTTCCTTCAGGGTCGCCAGGTGATGGTCCAGGGGTTCGAATCCGACCACCCGTTGCTGCTCCAGGGTTGCGCTGGCCATGAGCTCCGCATAGCCCTCGTCGAACCAAATGTGCGGGGAAATTCCGCCCAAGGCCGCATTGATGTACTGATGGAAGGACTCGTGGCGCAACACCCGCAGCATGGCTTCTTTGTCACCCGCGTCGTAGATCACAAGCTGATCCTCCATGGCACTGAAATAGCCTGCGGTCCAATCCTGACCACCGTAGTCCAGATACTCCTGACGATCCCGGCACAAACGCACCACGCCCACATCGGTTGGGGCCTGGTTCCGATGGGTGAGCAAGTTTTCCGTCAGGTACCTGCGCACGCCGGTCAACTGGCCATCGAATTCTTTCCAGGCTTGGGTGTCCTCGCCGTGCACCAGGTAGATGTATTCCTCGCTGTCGTAGGCGTGCCAACCCTCCACCATGGACAGGTTGGCGAAGATGCGTCGTTCCTTGTCGCTCAGCCGGGTTCGCCCATACTTTCGCGCGAGAGCGGAACGCTTGCGATCGTCCTGAGCGGGAGGGTGAAAGCGCAATTCACCCGCCAACCGATCCCAGTAGCGCACCTCAGCAGGGAAGGACCCACTGGGTGTTTCTCCCACCAAGTAATACACGAACTCATCCCCGGTATAGGAATACACCATGCCCAGACGGTCCCCACGTTGGTATGGGATCAGCTGCCGTGTGAATTTCCCAAGCGCCTTTGCGGATTTGGAAACATCGGAGGCCTTGACCTTCAACGTGTTCCCCATGAAAGCGACGGGGGAACTGGCCCCTTGGGGCTCGCGGGCAAGGCGATACAGTCCCAGATTCGTGGAGCCCTCCGTATCCCGCCGCACATACATCAGCTTCAGAACCTTCTCCGTTCGCGGAATAGGCATGGCCTCATACCTCTTGGGCGTCTCCAACGTCACCCCGATTTCCAGGTAGCGCACACGCCCCCCCTGGGCCAAGGCGTCGAGGGACAGGCACACGGTGCCCAACAGCATCAAAAGGATTCTCAGGCGCATGGCCCTAAGATGGCGGTCGTACACCGACGGAACCAATGGAAAAGTCCTGAGCCGCCGGGCCGGCCCTATCCCGTGCCAGATTCGAGTTGGTGTATGCCGGGACCCATGCGCATTCCCCTATCGCACGCGGGGAGGGGGCTGCTAGACTCCTGCCATGAAGCGCCCCTCCACGCCTAACCCCAAGTGGGCCGCCCGACGGGAGCTGGGAACCGCACTCTTCGACCTGTTTCGGTGGATCCCGAACCTGCTTTGGTACTTAGTGGTGTCGCGGAAACGCCACGAGGCCCAGGTGCGCAAGGACTTGGATGCGGAACCAATTCGGGTTCCTGCGGTGGTGGACGCTCCAGACCTGGTCCCCTTGGCCCAACTGAATCGGCCCGTGCGCATTTTTCTTTCGTGCGCCGAAGCCTCCGGCGAAACCCATTCGGCCAACCTGGCGGAAGCCCTTTACGCGCTAGCGGAATCCGCAGGTCTCCCCCGGCCCGAGATCCACGGCTTTGGCGGCTCCACACTCGCCCGCTCGGGCGTGCAGATCCTGGCCGATCCGGTGCAGGACGCAACCCTTCACGCCGGCGGAATCGCCCAGGCCCTGCCCTTCTACGTGGGCCTGATTCGGACCGCTGCCGAGTCCTTCCAAGGCACGGACAATCGCGAACCGGTGGACCTGTTTGTCCCCGTGGACTCCCCCGCCTTGCACGTACCCATGGCCCGGGTCGCGAAACGCTATGGCGTGCCGACAGTACACCACATCGCCCCCCAATTTTGGGGATGGGCGCCCTGGCGTGCGGGGCGCTATCGCAAGGCCATCCTACGAGGGCTCACGATTCTGCCCTTCGAGCCCCATTGGTACGGGCGCCAGACCATCCCGGTCACCCATGTGGGTCACCCCCTGCTCGACGAATTGGCCAAGCTGCCCGCACCGCCCGCCCCCCAGGCACCTGGTCGGACCGATTGGGTGCTGCTCCCCGGCAGCCGGCGCGGCGAAATCGCGGACAACCTGCCCTGGATGCTGCGCGCCATCGAATCGCTCTGCGAAGCCAAGCCCGATCAGGTCTGGTACATCGCGCAATCCAGCTCGGACCACTGCGCTGCCATCGAACAACACCTAGCAGAATTCCGGGCCCGCCGCCCGGACATTCAAAACCCCATCGAACTTACCGTGGGCGATTTGCACGGCACCCTCTCCCATTGCCGCGGCGCCCTGGCGGTTTCCGGCACGGTGCTCACGGACTTGCTCTTCCACCGCATTCCCGCCGTGGTGATCTACCGGGATCCCGGTGGCTGGAAGGGCCGATTGGTGAACAAATTGCTCACCACGGGCATGTTCGCTTCCACCAATCTGGTGGCAGGAAAGAAGATCCTCAGCGAATACTGTTTTGGGGAGCAAGGCCCCCTCGAACAGGTGGCCCGGAACGCGAGCGCTGCATCCAGGAACTGGAACGGGTCAGCCAGCGCTTGGGCCCTCCCGGTGCGTGCCAGCGTGCGGCCGCCGCGATCCTGGGGACCCTGGCGGCCCATATGAGGCCCTAAAAAACGGCCAAAAGGACCCTTCTAGGACCTTTCAAGGTCGATTCCCGTCCGTTTTCAAAGGATTTGCTGAATGGGAATTTAGGTTGTACGTATGTGGGTCTGTAATGAGGGCCGACCCCAATCCCGTCACCGCTGACGACTTGGAAACAATAGCCCGACCCCGAGATGCATACCGAATCTTCGATATTGATGACCCGACTCCACGACGGCGACCTGAGGGCTTTTGACAGCCTCTTTCGCATGTTGAGGGGACGGGCGTATCACATCGCCTATTCCATGGTGGGGTCCCGCGAGGACGCCATGGACCTGGCCCAGGAAACTTTTATGCGCGTCTACAAAGCGCGCGATTCCTTCGACACTTCAAAACCCTTCCTCCCCTGGTTCCACCGCATTCTGCGCAACACCTGCTTTAGCTTCCTGCGCAAGGGCCGCCGCGTCCGTGAACGTTCGATCCACCAGGTGGACAAGGACGGGGATCCCATCGACTTTGAAATTGTGGACGATGGGCCGGATCCCTCTGCCCACGCCAGCCATTCGGAAACCGAGCGCTTGTACATGGAAGCCATGGGTAGGCTCTCTGCCAGGGATCGGGAAATCCTGACCCTGCGCCACCAGGAAGAACTCAGCTACAAGGACATCGCCGAGGCCCTAGAGATCCCCGAAGGTACCGTCATGTCACGCCTGTTCCATGCCCGTAGGCGCATGCGGGATGCGCTCGGCCCGAACCTCGATCCGCACCAGAAAACCCGTGCTCCCCAAATGGAGGTCACGCAATGAAAAACGA
>JARGOW010000121.1:4193-7207 GCA_029212955.1 Planctomycetota bacterium
GCCTATGTGTATGGGGAATTGGAAATGGATCAACTCAGCCAATTCGAGTCCCGTTTGCCCCTGGAACCGGTTCTCCAAGCGGAGGTGGAAGAGCTTCGCAAGTTGGCCCTGTTCTCCCGCCGCAACATTCCACCGGAACCCGAAGATCAGGAGTGGCAAAGACTCGGCAAGGACCCCCTGCACCGCAAGGGTTTGCGCCTGGGTCTTTGGCTTTGCATCCTGGCGGTGGCTGGATTCGCTACCACCCTCAGCGTGACGGTCCTGGGCTCGGAAGAGCACTGGACCGTGCAGCTGTTCCTCCTCTCCGGTGCCGCGGGCGTTAGCCTCATCGCCCTACTCACCCTGCGCGAACGCCTGGCCGTTCTCCCCCACGACCCCTACCGAAAAGTTCACCGTTGATCATCACCACCACCGACACCATTCCTGGCAAAGAGATCGTCGAGACCCTGGGAATGGCCCGCGGAACCGTCGTAAGGGCCCGCAACCTGTGGCGTGACTTCCGAGCCCTTCTGCGCATCGTCGTGGGTGGCGAAGTCGTGGAGTACACCGCCCTGGTGGCCCAAAGCCGCGAGCAAGCCATCGATCGCATGACCGCCGAGGCCCGCACCATGGGCGCCAACGCCATCGTGGGATTCCGTTTCGCCACCTGCGGCATTTCCAAGGCCGCCGCCGAGGTCATGGCCTACGGCACGGCCGTGCGCGTGGAGCCCTAAACCCACCCCACGCCCCCCCAAGCCCATAAATCGGCATGGAATTCGGCCCGGATGTTGAACCATCGGGGCCGATGGACGTTAATTGCAACCAGGGGCCGATGCGCGGCCCCTTTCCCATAGAGCCATGTTCAAAGCACTTCTCTTCGCCGGCGCTTTCCTCGCCGCCCCCAATCTCGCCCACGCCATCTCCCCCCAGGATCCCGGCGGTCGCCCCGGCCCCGAGACCCAGATCAAGGACACCCTCGACGGGACCATTCGTTGGATGCGCGCCCAGCAGGATCGGGCCACGGGGGCCTACGAGGACCCCACGGTCACCGCCCTCGTGCTGTGCGCCCTGGGAGAAAGCCCGCGCAAGTACCGGGAAGCCGATGGCTACTTTGTGAAAGGAGCTCTCAAGTATTTGCTCTCCCACCAAACCGTGGACGGAGCTTTCACCGGCAAGAATAAGGCGGCCAGCACCACGCTCACCCACATGGCCGTTCGCGCCCTGTTCTCCCATCCGAGCCCCGAGCGCAAAAAAGCCTATGCGAGTGCGCTGAAATGGCTCGGTCAACAGGAGCCCATCGCGGATCCCTTCGATCCACTGATTGGCCCCAAGCTCGAAAAGGACAAGGCACTCAAGCACGTGCGTCGCTTGCTCGCCCAACGACTCCCCGATGGCTCCTGGCCTGCCCCCGCGCCGGAGCGCGGACACCCCCTGGCGATCACCGCCACCCGCGTCATCGACCTGGCGCGCTACGCCAAGATGTTCGCCCCGCCCGAGGGGCCCGCGAAACCCATCGTCCCCCTGGGTCCCTTCACCTCGGCCGACAAGGATCGCGTCCTGATCTCCATGCAACGCGGCGCGACCTTCCTGGTCCAAGTGGCCGAGAATGGCAAGTTCGGCGCACCCGGTCACCCCGACGCGGGCCTCACCTCCATGGTGATCGGCGCCCTGCAAGGCCTGCCCCAGCCCCGCGAGTCCGCCGTGCAAAAGATCATCGACGACGGCTTGGACTGGCTGGTTTCCCTACAAAAGAAGGACGGCTCCATCCACCAGGGCATGCTGGCCAACTACGTAACCTCATCCTCGGTCATGGCGCTTTCCGCCAGCGACAAACCGGCCCACAAGGAAGCGGTCAAGCTTGCCCAAGGCTACCTGATCGGTTTGCAGGCCGACCGCTACTACGGCGGCATCGGCTACGGGGGCGACGAACGCCCGGACCTTTCCAACCTGCAGATGGCCCTGGAAGCCCTGTCCGCATCGGGCTTGGAAAAGGACCACGAGGCCTACCAACGCGCCGTGAAATTCCTGGAGCGCTGCCAAAACCGCTCGGAGAGCAACGACGTGAAAATCGAGGATGGTGGCGTTGTCATCGTCTCCGGCAACGACGGCGGCAGTGGCTACATGCCCGGCGATTCCAAAGCCGGCTACCTGGACCTGGAAAACGGCCAGCGCGTTCCGCGCTCCTACGGCTCGATGACCTACGCCCTGCTCAAGAGCTACGTCTTGGCCGGCCTCACCAAAGAAGACCCCCGGGTCAAAGCCGCCTTCGATTGGCTTGAGAAGAACTACACCCTGGACGTGAACCCGGGCTTCGACACATCCCGCGACGCGCGCGCCGCCTACCAGGGCATCTTCTACTACTTCCTGGCCATGTCCCGGGCACTCAACACTTACGGGTCCGAAGAGCTCACCGACGCGGCTGGCGTCAAGCACGCCTGGAAGCGCGAATTGGCCGGCCGCCTAATCGCCATGCAAAGCAAGGAGTCTGGCTCCTGGTCCAACCGCAACGCCCCGCGCTGGTGGGAAGGAAACCCAATCCTCGGAACCGCCTACGCCCTGGCCACCCTGGCCGAGACCCTGAAGTAATCGGCAGAAATCAAGGAACGCCCCGCTCGACGGCGCTCCAGCCCTTGTAAGGAACGCATCCCGGCGCCTGCTTTGCAGGGCCGGGATGTTTATACTTTCGGCCATGAGTACCGCCCCCCTGCCCATCCGCATCTACACACTCAAGGGCCCCCGGGCCCAGATGGTTCTGGACGACGGTTCAGGGCTCTGGGACCTGTCCGCTTACCTGCGCCAGAACGGACGGCCCGGCGACCCCTTTGAGCTTTCGGAGGATGGATGGTTCTCCCCGGCGCAACTCGAGGACAAGCTTCCACGCAACGGCGGCGAAGGTTGGGAACCCATCGAGCCCAACGAAGAGGGTCTGCCCGCGACCGAATTGGACCTCCCCCTCCCCCGCTCCCACGTGGGGAAAATCGTCGCGTTGGGTAAGAATTTCAAAGCCCACGCCGAAGAGTTCCAAGAATCCGTTC
>JARGOW010000121.1:7217-8806 GCA_029212955.1 Planctomycetota bacterium
TCCCGAGACCCTGGTCCCCACGGGCACCGACGTATCGGTTCCCACCTGGTACACGGATCGGGTGGACCACGAGGTCGAATTGGCCGTCATCATTGGCGTAGGCGGCAAGGCCTTCGCCGAGGAGGATGCCATGGAGCACGTGGCCTTCTACACCCTGGCCAATGACCTGACCGCGCGCTCCCTTCAAGGGAAGGATCGCAAACAAGGGTTCCCCTGGTTCCGGGCCAAGAACATGGATGGGTTTTGCCCCCTGGGGCCTGCCCTCGTTCCCGCCGACTACCTGGACGGGACCCGCGTCCATTTGACCTGTAGCGTCAACGGCGAATTGCGTCAGGATGCCCCTACCAGCGACATGGTGGTTTCCATCCCCCGGGCCCTGGCCTACCTTTCCAATCACTTCACGCTCAACCCCGGGGATATCGTGCTCATGGGCACACCGGCTGGGGTCGGCCCCCTGCACGACGGGGACCGCATCGTTTGCCACGCGCCCAGCATCGGAACCCTCGCCACCACCCTCCATCGTCCCAAGAACTGATTCCATGCACGATTCCCCCTACAACCCGAAGGAAGCTTTCGAAGGCCGGTTGCGCGGCAAATCCATTCGGGGCGGAAGTTGCGACGCCCAAATTCTGGTGAATACCGAGGGCATTCACGCCCAGTCGGAGGAGATAACACAAACCCTTCCCTACCGTGGCCTGCGCCTGCGGAGGGACGACAGTGGCGCCTTAATCGCCACGTCAGGCGACGGCAAATGGAGCGTGAGCTGCCTGGATAAAAACTTCGAACGCGCCCTCGAGACCATGGCGGGCAACGACCTCAACCAGCAACTCACCACGATCGCAGGCCAAAAGACCTCGTCGCGGAGCAAGCACTTGCTGGGTTGCAGCTTGGTCCTAGTATTGTTCGGCGCCGTGCTGTGGTCCATCCCCAAGCTGTTCAATGGCACCATCGAAGCCTCCGTTGCAGCTCTGCCGATGAGCGTGGATGAAGCCCTGGGAGAAGCCGCCCAGGAATCCATGGATGCGGGAGGTTCCCTCGTCGAAGACGAGGTCGTCGTGCAAGCCGTCCAGACCATCGTGGATCGCTTGGCGCCCCATGCGGCCTTGGAGGGTCTCGAATATCAATTCCGGGTTGTTCGAAACGACGATGCCAACGCCTATGCCCTACCCGGTGGTTTCATTACCGTCTTCACCGGTTTGATAGAGCAAAGCACCTCCCCCGATCAAGTGGCCGGTGTCATTGCCCACGAAATGGCCCATGCCAAGCTGCGCCCTGGCTTGCTCAAAGTGGCCCACGCTGGAGCCTTCTCCGCGACCATGGCCATTGTCTTTGGAAACCTCGGTGGCCTCGAGTCCATCGCCATCGAACTCTTCACCCTCCAGCAGGTCAACGATCACTCCCAGGATGCAGAAACCGAAGCCGACGTGGAAGGCGTACGAATCATGGTCGCCGCGGGCATCAATCCCCAGGGACTCATCGACTCCTTCAAGACCATGCAAGAACGCTACGGCGACATCTCCGACGGACTCGCCTGGACCAGCTCCCACCCCCAATTCGACGACCGCATCGCCTCCATCGAACAGACCACA
>JARGOW010000122.1:0-2577 GCA_029212955.1 Planctomycetota bacterium
GGTGAACCCAGCACTCCTCCACTAGAACGTCGGTTGTGCATTTGAATCCGTCACCACCACTGTCGTGCAAGTTCAGGCGCCGAGCCTCGAAATTGCCTCCATAGATGTGGGCGCTGGACACGTTCATCAGTTCGCCATCTTCGATTACAAGTCCGGTGTTGCCGTTGTTGGCGCGGATCGCATAGGGCGTTCCTCCGGGGTCAATCTTGAAGTTGCGGATGGTCACGTTGTCCGCTTCCACGACGATGGTGCCGCGTACAAACACGTTTTCCACCACGGTGCCATCCTGGGTGATGGTCATGCCGCCCACGTTGGTAAGGTTGCTCGCGTCGGTGGGCCCTGTGTTGTGGGGGCCCGGGCGATCGCCGGTTCCAGGTGCGTTCTCATTGACCACGCGCAAACGAATGCTCTTGGCGGTGGTCCCGTACTCGCTGGTGTTGTTGGTGAATTGGGCCACGGCCGTGTAGGAGCCGGGTGACAACCCCATGATGTGGGCTTGATCCAGTTGGATGCTAGCGGTGCTCGCTTGGTCGGGTCCCAGGGTTCCACCTGTTCCACCCAGGCTGACCCAGGACTGGTTGACCGCAGCGCTCCATTCGAGGGATGCGCCTCCCAGGTTGGCCACGTCAAACTCGTCCACATTGATGTAGATGTCCTGGCCCAGGGTCGCGGTGATTTGAATCTCAGCGTTGGGCGTCACGGCCAGCTGACCGACTTCCTCCGCGCCGCTTCCTGCCGTGCGGTTTTGGTTGATCTCGTCCGCGGTCAAGGCACGGTCGTAGATGGCCATGAGGTACAGATCGCCCAGCCAGGGGCGGGATGCTCCAATCTCACCGGCCACGGCCATGCGATAGCTCGTGTCCCAGTTGTCCATCTGGCCATCCATTTGGAGCTCGGTGGAGATCTGGCCATTCACGAAGATGCGGGAGGTGCCGTCGGCACGGTGTGTGTACACCACGTGCTGCAAGGCGGTCGATGCGCTTCCAGCGGAGGTGGTCAGGAGCGGCATGCCATCCATGTCCGTGGAACTGGTGCGCAAGCGCATGTTGAAGGTGTCCTTGGGCTGGCTGCCCCACAGGCCCTGGCCCAGGGTGAAGTTGCGCAGGCTCGGACCATTGGAAATACCGAACAGGCGGGCGGGGCCATCCTGATTCAAGTTGGCCGGTCGCAACCAGGCCTCCACCGTGATTTCACGGCTCTGTTGGATGCTCTGGCTGATGCGCGTGGCAGGGCCGGAGGTCGAGAGCAGCGTGGGGCTGGAAATTGAGAGTCCACCGGGCAGCCAGGACACCGCGCCGGTGTTTTCGATGTTCAGGTTCATGGCCGGAGACACGCCCGAGCGGTCCTGAACAATGGAGCCGGTGCCCTCATCGAAGTGGTACTCGGCAACCAAGCCCGAGCTAATGCGCCCGCTGTCTTCGGACAGTTGAACGTTCACGGTCAAACTCTGGGTCGACTCGGGATCGTTGAGCATCTGGAAGCTGAGTCGGGTTTGGAAGTTGCCCGAGCCCTGGTCCGCCAGGATGACCTCATCCACTTGGAGCTCGATTTCCAAGTCTGATCCGGGCTCCAGGATGTCCGAGTTGGACGTTTCCACGGTCAGCCATGCATCATCGCTGGTGGCTTTCCAAAGGAACGCACCATCACCCACGTTGCTGATTGTGATCACACCATCCGGGTTGGGCGACCGGTTGCCCGTGGAAGTGACGATCGTGATTTCCTCCTCAGGGGCGATTTGAATCTGGCCCTGGTTGGGCTCACCCACGGTGAGTTGGAAGGGCATGAAAATGTCGCCAGCCGAATTGCTTTTGGAGCGCAGAACCAGGTCGGAAGGGAACACGCCCATGGGCAGCTTGGCGGCTTGAACCTGGTCGATTTCCACGGTGACTTGGGTTTCGCTTCCGCTGGCCATGGACCCGCCTGCAGGCGAGGTCACCAACCAGTCGACGGGGGAGTCCATGCTCCACTCGAGGACTTCCGCACCTTCGTTGCGCAGGGTGTATGTGCGCGATCCTTCCGGGAAGGGACCGCCTGCGGGACCCATGATTTCGAATACGGAGCCGTTCTCCACATGGGCTCCCAGGATGACGGTTCCACCGTCATCGGTACTGGCCGAGCCCGATGTGGGGGCGCAGGCCGGGAGTGACGTAATGAGCGAAGCCAGGCCAATCATGCCCAGCAAACCAAGTGTACGATGTATCGCGATCATGCCTTCTATTGGGTGCAAACCCTGAAAGTTGAGCACCGATCCGTGGAGTGACGACTCCGGTACGGGATCCGGTTAGGGATCTCGCGGGCGAGATGGATCGATGACCTCGTTTCTTGTTGGAACTGGTCCGAACCTCCCATGGGCCCCCTGTTTCGCGGTGAGTCACCGGTTGGCAATGGGTTGGGCAGTGCGGGTACCGAGGCCCCCAAAAGGGAGCCGTGGCGTGCTATCGACGACTGGAAAGAACTCGCTTTATGGCGATGCGAAGTTCTTGGTTCGGGCAAGTCAGGTTGGGGCACAGGGCGCTTAGCGGGGGCCTGCTGGGGGGGAAGGCTCAAAAGAAGACGGCCGGTGCCCCCCCACGGTGG
>JARGOW010000122.1:2587-8715 GCA_029212955.1 Planctomycetota bacterium
CCGTCTGTGTAGGGGGGGGGTCGAACCGTTCCAGTGGAACGGGAACCTTGCCTAGTTGTTGTTGATGCCCATCAGCAGGCCGTTGTCATCCCAGCGGTTGCCGGACATATAAACGTAACCCGTAGCCTGGAGGACACCGTATCGGTAGTTGCGACCGAAGCGGTTGTTGATCATCCGGCAGTTGGTGGGGTCCCCGTAGTTGGGGCGGGAGGAGCCCGCGGGCGGCAACTTGTTTTCGAAGTAGACGGTGAAGTTACCGCCGTTCATCCAGTTGTCTTCGAGCAGCACGTTGTCGATGGGTCCATCGCCGGTTTGGATAATCCAGCAAGCGTTTTGCTTGTAGGGCGAACCAATGTCGATCGGGATGTCGAAGTTGTTGCCACGGAAGATGAAGTTGGAGCCAGCGCGGGTTTGGTTGCAGTCCGCATGGGCGCCAGGGTTGGTACCAATGTGGTGGACCCAGCAAGCTTCCACGAGCACATCATGGGTGCACTTGAAGCCGTCACCGCCACTCTCGTGAAGGTTCAAGCGTCGAGCCTCGAAGCCACCGCCGTAGATGTGGGCGCTGTTCGCATTGATCAACTCACCGTCTTCGATAACGATGCCATGCTTGCCGGCCGTGGCTCGGATGCAGTAGGGCTGGCCGCCAGCGTCGATGGTGAAGTTGCGTAGGGTCACGTTGTTGGCTTCGATGTTGACCGCTCCGTAGACGCGAACATTTTCGATCACAGCGCCATCTTGGGTGATGGTCATACCGCCCACGGTTTGCAGAATGCCCGGGTTGCTGGGGCCCGTGTTGTGGGGACCCGGCTTGTCGCCCGTGCCGGGCACGCCCGGATCGGTCACGGTCAGGATCACATCCCTTTGGGTGTTGCCGTAACTGCTCGTCTGATTCGTGAAGGTGATGGTGGCGGTGTAGGTTCCCGTGGCCATGCCCGCGATGGTGGAGCTGGCCAGGTGAGTTTGGATGGTGGAGGCCTGGGTGGAGTTCAGGTAGCCGGAGGTCGAACCCAAGCTGAGCCAAGGGGCGGACTCGGTGGCCGTCCATTGGATGCCTTCGCCGCCCACGTTGGTCACGAGCAGGTCGTCGAGGGGGCCGGTGGGGCCCTGTCCGTGGACGGCGTGAACGCGAAGTGCGCTACCGGGGGAAACACTCAGGTGCCCCACGTTGGTGGCTCCGTTGCCGGCGGCCATGTTCCTTTGGACCTCGAGGCCGGTCAGGGCGCGGTCGTACATGGCGAGCAGGAAGAACTCACCCTGCCAAGGGCGTGCTGCACCGATTTCGTTGGCCACTGCCAGGCGGAAGCTACTGTCCCAGTTGCTTGTGTCGCCGGAGGTTTGACCCTCTTCTACCAGGGAGCCGTTCACGTAAATGTGGGTTTCCCCGGAGGCACGGCGGGTGAAGGCCAGGTGCTGCATTCCCAGGCTGGCGGAACCGGCTTGGGTTGTGATCAAGGGCATGCCGTCCAGGTCGGTGGACGTGCTGCGTAGACGCATATTGAAGGTGTCCTTGGGCTGGCCGGCCCACAGGCCTTGGGCCAGGGTGAAGTTACGCACGCTGGGGCCGTTCGAGATCCCGACCAGGCGCGCAGGACCGTCCTGGTTCAGGTTTGCCGGGCGAATCCACGCCTCCACGGTCAACTCGCCGGACTGGCGGATGCTCTGGCTGAGGCGGGTGGCGGCACCCGGGGTGGACAGCAGGGTGGGGGACGAAATGGTCAACCCGCTGGGCTGCCAAGACACGGCACTCGCATCTTGGATATTCAGGTCCATGGCCGGGGAAAGGCCCGAGCTATCGTGCACAACCGTGCCGGAGCCCTCTTCGAAGCGATACTCGGCGATCAGACCATCGACAATGCGGTTGTTGCTACCCGGAGCCAGATTCACCGTGATCGGAATGACGATCGACATGCTCGGATCATTGGCGTTTTGCAATTCCACCTGGGAGTGGTGGGTTCCAGCGCCCAGGGCGGACATCGCACTCTCTTTGATGTAGATGCCCAGGGTGTCGGTTTCACCCGGAGAAATGTCCGTGTCGCGGGGAAGGCCCAGTCGCACCCAACCATCCTGGGGTGTGGCCGTCCACTGCAGATCTTCGCTGCCGGTGTTTTCGAGCGTGATCTCTCCATCGAGCTCGTCCGCAGCGGCATTGACGTTGGTGTGAATCACAAGGCCCTGGGAAGGCTGCGCCCGGAACATGGGGCCACCGACGGGCATCACGTTCAAGCTGAAAGCCAGGTAGGTCTCGCCGTCCCCGTCCGAGTTGTGACGGGAGCGAAGGCGCAGTTCCGACGGGTAGCTACCGGGGCTCGGGTTGGCGGCTTGGGCCTGATCGATCTCCACGGACACGGGCATCTGCTGGCCCGGGCGCAGCAAGCCTGCCGCCGGGGTCGCAGTCAGCCAGCTTTCGCTGGCGTCGAGGCGCCAGATGGCCGCCTCGTTGCTCGTGTTGTGCAGGTTGTAAGTGCGCGTGCCAGAGGGGAAGGGACCGCCTTCGGGGCCGTAGATCTCGAAAGCTCCACCGCCGTTCAGGAAGTAGACACCACCGTTGTCAGCGCCGGAAGCGACCTCACCGGAGCTGGTGGAGCACGCGGCTACCATGAAGAGTGCGACGGGTGCGAGGATGTGCTTACAAGCCCGACGCCAATTGAAATGTTCGATCATGCCTTCCCTGATGATTGACCAAATCCGTCCGGCCGCGAGTGGGGATCCGAAGGGGATCCCGGGTGCAGTCTCGACCGGTCACAAATGGAGCCGGGTTCACAGCCTGCGTGAAGCTTGCGGTTCGAACGGAGTTGGGAGTTTGGAGAGTTTGGTCGCGGCCTTTGAGCGGTGCGTTCTCTGAGAGCAAGAGCTGCACCTACCGCTATTGGTGTTCGTTTGCCGCTAGGCGGTCAATCGACAGCACATTTTTAGAAAAAAAACGGCGCGGGTCCAAGAGTTCGACCGAGGAAGCGCGCGAGCCAGGCCGTGGACCCCCGTTTCTGAGCTCCTAGAGGGGGTGCCTCCCCATATTAAGGGCCCCGCAGTGCAAAATTGGGTCCCCGGCCCAATCGGGCGGAGGGATATCGCAAAGGCACGAAAAAAGGGCCGCGGCTGCGGCCCCTATCTCGGGGTGGGGGTTCCAGGGGGATCAGTAGGCTCCGCGCCCGCTGAACACCGCCCCGAAGGTCTTCAGGATCAACTTCACGTCGAACCAGAAGGAGCGCTTCTGCTGGTATTCGATGTCCATTCGTACCCACTCTTCAAACTTGATCTCGCTGCGGCCGCTGACCTGCCAAATGCAAGTGATGCCACCGGTTCGGTCCAGGCGCTTGCGCTGCCATAGCGAGTAGTTCTCGACCTCGTCCAAGGTCGGGGGGCGCGGCCCAATGAGGGTCATGTCCCCACGCAACACGTTGTACAGCTGGGGGAGTTCGTCCACGCTGGTTTTGCGCAGGTAGCGTCCCACGGGGGTGATGCGCGGATCGTTGCGCATCTTGAAGATCGGTCCGCTCTTTTCGTTGTCGTCCTTGAGGGCAGCCTTGCGGGCATCCGCATCCAGGTACATGGACCGGAACTTGTAGAACTTGAAAGGGACGCCGCCGGGGCCCGCGCGCAATTGCGTGTAGATCGCAGGTCCGGGTGTGGAGAATTTCACGGCCAGAGCGGCTCCGATCAGTACCGGTGATAGCAAGATCAGCGACGTGCCAGAGACGATGATGTCGATAGTTCGCCGGCCCCATGAGACCGGTTGCAAGAAGGCTTCCGACAGGTCTTGGGTCGGCGGGGCAGCGACGGAGTGGGCCACCAACTCCGAATCCTGCTCCTTGGGCTTTTCCTGGGATCCGGTTGAATCGGCGGATGTTTCTTCCCAGTTTTCCTGGTCCGGCGAAGCATCGGATTCGAGGGGATAGCTACAGATCTCGTATTCGATTCCGTGCTCGCTACCGAGCTTGGGATCCTCGAACTGCGCCAACGCGTTGTCCGCAAACTTGCGCGCCCCCTGGGGTAGGGTTTCCGGGAGGAGGACAGCCAAGTGCTTGCCGTCCAAGCTGCCCAGCAGATCGTACAGGCGCATCATGTCGCGCAGGTGACTGGCCAAGGGCCGCAGGTCGTACTCGTCCTGATCTTCCTTCCAAAACACGACCATGCAGAACCCACGGCCGTTGCGATCCGTGCGGGAGCGTTCCTGCTGAAACGCTTGGGCGAGTTCTTCCACGCCCAATGCACCCGGAACCGCCGTGGTTCGGCGGAACATGGAAAGGACGGACGACCAAGCGCTGGGTCGATCCTTTTGGCTGCTGGTGGGCATTATCGGGGGGAGGTGAGGCAGTGGGGGCTACGCCTTGTTAGGCACACGCCTATTGCATCGGCAAACGGTGCCCGGTCAATCCACATTCCTTTTAGGAAGGCGGTATCAATGGGCTCAAAATGAGTTTTGGTGTTTGGAGGAACTGAACCTCCATCCGTTTGGCAGGGCGTGGGGCCGTTTTTTGAACCACCTCGCGAGAACCCATCGTAGCAAGGGAACCGTGGCTTTGGGAACGCGGATTGCGGCCTACTGCCTACTGGGCCAATTTCGATACAGCCCGGAGCGCGTCCTGGATTGAGACGTCCTCCATGGTGGCGCTTGGAAGGGGGGTTCCCCGCTTAGCGGGGGGCTGACGAACCACCAGGTGCGGGTGGCCAAAGGGGCCCGTCCGCAGGGGGTCTGCGGGACCAAAAAGGGCCACCACGGGAAGGCCTAGGGCGCCGGCCAGGTGCATGGGCCCGGTGTCGCATCCGACGAAGAGCCGGGAGCGTTGGAAAACCCCGATCAATTGCATCAGGTCGGTCCGGCCCAGAAGGTCTACGAAGCGCGGCTCTCCGGCCATCCTCTGGCGCGTGGGAGCGGCGTCGGCACCGTCGCCAGGGCCTCCGGTTAGGACGATTCCCCCCCGGTGCTCTGCGAGCAGTCCTTCGATCAAGCCGGCGTAGCGCGCGGGCTCCCAGCGGTTTTGGGGTTTGGACGCGCCGATGTGAACCACGATTGGGGAGTCTTCCCCGAGCGGTTGCAACCACTCCTCGACCTGTTGCAGCACGGCTTGGGGAATGGGCGGGAGCGGATGGCGAACCGGACCTTGGAATCCCAGGTGCCGCGCGAATTCAGCGTATTGCTCCACCATGTGGGCCCGGGGGGGGCCGGGGGCAATGCGCTCGCCATACAGAATCCAAGAACCTTCTTTCGACCGGGCCCGGTCGTACCCCAGGACCCGGGGAGCCCCCGCTAGACGTGAGAGCACCGCACTCTTGAGAAGCCGCTGCAAATCGATCACCAGGTCGTACCGTTCGCCACGGAGCTCCCGGCGGAGTGAAGGCAGCGCACCCAGCATTCCCTTGCGCGGCAAGCTGTGGACCCGATCCACGCAGGGATTGTCCCGCAGCAGGGGTTCGGCCAGGGGATGGGTCAACCATCCCACATGGACGGTGGGGTTCTGTCGCTTGAGTGCCGAGGCCAGGGTCAAGGCGTTTACCACGTCACCGATGGCGCCCAGGCGCACGATCAAGATTCGGCGGGGTGGTGTCACGCTCGTGTGGGCCATGGGTGGAGGGTAGTGGTCCGCAGCCAGAAAAGCGATGGGCTGGGGAGGCTCCAGGGGGATGCACGAATCGTGGGTCCCATCGGCGGCCGGGTCCCGTGCTGGAATCCATGGGCGGCGCCGGGAACCTCACGAATAAAAACCGGGCGCAGACGCGGCCCGTCACACTATGCTGGGCCACCGAGTTCCACACACCATGAGCCTATCCCTTTCTTCCCTCTGGGGCCTCGCGGCCGTCGTCTGGCGCCACGTCAAAGGTCGTTGGTGTGCGTTTCGCTATGGTGTGCTCGGTCGCCATCAAATCGGAAAACGCCTTCTGGTCGATGGAGGGTTGGTGATCCGTGGTCCCGGTCGCGTCATCATTGGCGATTACGTGAATTGCGGAAATCGGGTGACCCTGTACACGGACCACGCGGATGCGGTCATTCGAATCGGAGACCATACTTTTTTGAACGGTCCCCGCTTTTCCTGCGGCAAGGAGATCACGATAGGTTCAGGGTGCATCTTGGCCGATTGCCGTATCCTCGACTCGGACTACCACAACATCGATCCCGATCGGCGTGAAGA
>JARGOW010000123.1 GCA_029212955.1 Planctomycetota bacterium
TCCCGTGAGCTTCTAGCCGGTGATGTCAAAGTTACTTCGCGCGCGGCCTTGCCCGATTGGCTCGACGCGAAAATTCTGGAACGCCAGCCGGTGGCCGTGGTGACGACGACCGAATTGGCCACCATGATCGCGGCCCCGTCCAAATCGGAGGGGCAACCTGGAAGTTCGCGCCTGGTGGAGTTGAAAGCGACCGATTCTGGATATCCGCTCTACGGAACGCTCTTGACGGAGCCTTCGGGAATCTCCATCGGGGACCTTGCGGATGATGAGATCCTGGCGGCATCGGAACTCTGCGCTGCCTTGGGACTTAGCCTGGGCGATGTTCTGCAGATCGGTGGTCAAGACTTCCGATTGCGCGGACAATTGATGTCGGAACCCGATCGCCTGGATTTTGGGATGACGCTGGGCCCGCGGGTCTTTCTGACCACGTCAGGGTTGGAGCGCACGGAATTGGTGGAATTTGGCAGCCGGGTCAAGTACGGGCGATTGGTGCAGGTGAGCGCGGAGGAATCCGCAGGGGATCTCAAAGCGTGGAAGCGCGCCTTGCGCAGCCAAGGGGATTCGTCCGCGCGTTTGCGCGTCAGCACCCATCGCGAAGGGCAACCGGGGGTGGAGCGCTCCCTGCGCAATGTGGAGCGGTACTTGGGCCTGGTGGCGTTGCTGTCCCTGCTGCTCGGCGGTGTTGGGGTCGCGCAGGTGGTTCGCGTGTGGATTGAAGAGCGCACCCAGGCCGTTGCGATTCAGCGCAGCCTGGGTCTGCGACCCAAGGACATCCTGCAGCTCTACATGGTGCAAGTGCTGGTGCTCGCCTGCGTCGCAAGTCTGATTGGGTGTCTGCTGGGCCTATCCATGCCCGCAGTTGCAGCAAAAGTCGCACCGGAATTCATCGACCCCACGGTGGCCTTTGCACGCCCTTGGCCCATTCTCTTGCGAGGGTTGGGGTTGGGTGTGGCGATCGCCATGCTCTTCGCTATCGGGCCTCTGACCGCTATTTACAAGGTCTCACCAGCTCTGGTTCTGCGGGCCCAGGCGGCGCCTTTGGGCATACCGAAGTGGGTCAAGTTGATCGTGGCTCTGTTTCTACTGACGGGGATATTTGCGGCAGCTGCCGTGCAAGCGGACAGCGCTGGGGTAGGGGCTGCTTTCAGTTTGGGCCTGCTGGTCCTGGTGGGAATTCTGATTCTTGGAGCCCGGGCGGCCATGTGGATTGCAACCCACATCCCCAGGGGGTGGGCGGGTCTATATCTGCGGCATGGACTTTCCAGCTTGGCACGCCCCGGAGCGGGCACCACCGCGACCATCGTGGCCCTGGGCCTGGGTGTGCATGTGATCGCGTCCCTGCTGTTGGTAGAGGGCCGACTCAGCCGGGAGTTGAAGGATGGCGTTCCTGCAGACGCCCCCAGCGTTTTTTTGGTGGATGTGCAACCGGACCAATGGACGGGGGTGCAAGAGCTTTTCCAAGGCCATGCGGCTAGCAATGTGGATTCGACTCCCGTTTGTATGGCGCGGCTGGCAAGCATCGATGGACGCCCTGTTCGCGAAATCGCAAAGGATCGTGAGGGTCGTCGGGGGCGGGCTAAGTGGGTTCTTACCCGGGAGCAACGCCTTACTTGGCAAAGCGAAATGGCGCCTTCCAACAAGCTGGTTGCCGGGCGGTGGTTCCAAGAGGATGACCTGCGTGAGGTTTCCCTGGAGCAGCGCTTTGCGGAGGATCTTGGGGCGACGCTCGGCACGCGGTTGACCTTTGACCTACAGGGTTTGCCCGTGGAGTTTGTGGTCACCAGTCTGCGCGAAGTGGACTGGGTGAGCTTTTCGATCAACTTCTTCCTGGTGGTGGAGCCCGGCTCCCTGGAAGGTGCGCCATTTGCCTATCTCGCTTCCGCACGCGTGGACCCGGCGGAAGAGCAATCCATGCAGGACGCCCTGGTGGCGGGCTTCCCCAACGTGACCCTGCTGCGTCTTGGCCCGATGCTCGAAAAGGTATCGGGAGTGCTGGAACGCGTCGCCATGGGGGTGCGGGTCCTGGGTTGGGTCGCCGTGCTTTCCGGTCTCGCGATCTTGGCCGGAGCCGTGGCGGCGGGAGGCCTGCGCCGCAAGCGCGAGGTCGCCTTGCAGAAAACCCTGGGCATGACGCGGGGCGGCGTGGCGTTGTTCCTGGGCGTCGAGTATGCCACGGTGGGCCTGGTCGCAGGAATCTGCGGAACCGTCGCCGCATACGCCCTAGCCTGGGGCTTCCTCGAACAGCAACTCAACCTGGCCCACGAACTCAACTGGTTTTGGTTCCCCATCTTTGTCGTAGGCAGCGCACTCATCGCGGCCCTATGCGGACTACTCAGCAGTCTCCGAGCCCTGGCGACCAAACCCGCGGTGAGCCTGCGGTAATTGTGAGGGGGCGGCTCATTCCACCACTCGCCATGGAGCCGCGCACGTTCCCCGAACATGGGCCCCCGATGGGGCCATGGGGAGTTATGGGAGGAATATTGCAGGGGTGGTGATCCGTTGACTGTGCGGCTCTGGCAAGTGGTCCCGACGCAGCACTGAATTGCCCGTGCAATCTCCGGGAGATCCCGCAAAATGGGTCTATGAGCGAACCCTCCAAACTTCCCAGTGCGATCGACCTGGGCCACAAGCTGGATCTATTCGACAAGCAATGGACTCCGCATCGCATCGCCACCTTTGATCAACACCAATTGGTTCTGGCCAAGGTTCAAGGGGAGTTCGTCTGGCATGATCATGCGGATCACGACGAGGTGTTTCTTCCTGTAAACGGAACCCTGTGGATCGATTTTGAAGGTGGCGAGAGTGTTGAACTGGGACCGGGCCAGGTGTTGGTGGTCCCAGCGGGTGTTGCCCATCGCCCTCGGACTCGACCCGAAGAGGAGGTCCAGCTATTGATCATCGATCCGTTAACCGTTCAGCACACCGGAGCCATGGATTCCGACCGCACGGTTCAGGACTATCCCACAATATAGTCGCACCATAGTGGGAGACCGGGGGGGGCTGCTGTGTATCCCGGTGCCCGATGCACCGTGCGCCGAGCAGGTAGCATCGAGTCAAGAAACCGTAGACCGATTTGGGGCTCCGAGCAAGAATTGACGGTGATTGGAATTGTGAATCCCACCACCTCCGGATTCGGTCCCAGACAGGTGGGACTCACTGGAAGCCCACCTCGATCGCATCCGTCAGATTGGACGTGCTATTGGGGTTGGCATCCCGATACCAAGCCTGGAAGTACCAGCTCTCTCCCGTTTGAACGGGGATGAAACCGGTGGGGGTGGGCATGGCAGCCAAGTCAAGGTCGATAGAAAACCGCCCGGAGGAATCGGCGGCTTGCACCTGGTTCGGCGCCACGAACCGCCCGATGCTGCCACCTAAGCATAGTGTGCTCGATGTGCCGCCAAAGCCGGGTTGATTGCCCATGACCCGACTGGTTAGGAAGAAGCCAAAGGAACCGATCGGCAGTTGGAATGCCTTGACCGTAAGTTGATTGTCGCTGATCGCGTTCGATCCGGACACGGCCATGCGTCCAGGGACTCCCGTCGAATTTGGCACCGAAGTGTAGCAATGCCGAGCCGCCGTGGGCTCGGGGTTGAACTGTAACAGGACGGCGTCATATTGACCCAGGTGCTGGGTCCATGGGGAGAAGGTGCATAGGCAATGGCCGATAATATGAATCGCACCCGCCTGGTCGCTTACGATCGCTTGGCCGAACTCGGGACCATTGGATTGTTGAATGCCCCACTTGAGGCTTCCGCTGGAATCGAATTGGGCGGACCACAGATCCCAGTCCGTATCGAAGAACGGTGCGGGCCCAAACATGGAGCCCTGGGTGCCCCCTGTCAGATAAATTCCGCCGCTCCCGTCCGGCGTGGCTCCACGAACGGCGTCATTGTCCGGCGATTCGAATTGTTCGATCCACAATTGATTGCCAGCTCCATCGTAGCGCGCGATCCAAAAGTCGCTCGTGCAACATTGGTTGGTGCCCGCGAGATTTCCATAGGTGTACCCTGCGAAGAAAGCCCCACCGGCGTTGTCAGGGGCGATTGCAGAGACACCATCTGCGAGTGACGTGCCCAGCTTACTCATCCAAAGAACCGTGCCGTTGGAGTCCACCCGGGAAATCCATGCGTCGCCTTGATTGTTTCCGGGTGACACCAAATTCTGGGTCCGGCCCCCTGCGAAGACTCCACCTGAACCGTCGGAGCAAATCGCGGTTCCAAGGTCCTTGCCCGGTGCGCCGAACTGGCGCCTCCAAATCAACTGGCCTTGCCCATCGAAGCGCGCCAACCAAGCATCCCAATCCCCAGCGTTGGGAGCCGCAAGATCCCCCGTAGTGCTCCCGATGATCAGGACCCCTCCCGCGGAGTCGGATACGGCCATTTCCACTTCGTCCTGGCCCGACGAACCAAACTGCCGAAGCCACAGCTCGTTCCCCGCTTGGTCGTAGCGGCCCAACCAGCTGTCGCTTAGACCTGCTAAGGGGCCGGCCAGGGCGCCGAAGGTTCGACCGGACAGGAAAAATCCACCGGCTCCGTCGTGGGTGACACTGCTCGGTCCGTCCGAATTCGGAGATCCGAAGGACCTGTGCCAAAGTTGGTCGCCGTCCGAGTTAAATCGGGCAGTCCAAACATCGGAACTGGGGGAACCAATCGAACCGGTCAGAATTAAGTCGCCATTGGGCATTCGGGCCAGATCCGCTCCGCTCTCGGTCTCGGCGGATGCAAACTGTTTGACCCAAGTGAACTCCTGGCCAAAAGCCGTCGGATGCATACCAACGAGAATGATGGCTCCACTCAAAGTCATTGTGCGAAGCATGGAGGTTTTCCAATTCATTATCAAAGCGTACCGACTTTGCTTGATTCATGGGGTTACTGGGCCGTTTCCATGCCAGGGTGAGGGTGGCGCTGTCGGGGCCCGTGTTCCCGACCCCTCTTTTGGCTGCTAGCAGACTCAACCATGCGCTCGTGGGAAACGGTCATGCCAGCCAATCGCCGGGAATCCTAGGCCTGCGGACACAAGGCAAGATCCATGGGACCGGGGGAGTCCGCAGTTGTGCCCCCCGAGCGCGTTGGCTGATTTGGGGTCGCTTCGCCACGCGTGGGGGAGTGCACCATGGGTCGGTCAGCGGATTTCTTTCAGGCTTGTTTTGCCAGAGGCTCAATCGCTATTGCCAACTGTACGTCCCTTGCGGTCACCCTCTGTTCCGAATGGGAATACAGACGGGCTTCCACACACTTGTAACTGTGCAAGCGCAGATCGGGATGGTGATTCAACGCCTCGGCTATGGCTCCCACCCGGTTGATAAAATCCAATGCGGTCGCGAAATTCTGGAAGGTCCACTCGCGCTCCAACGCGTCCTCATCAAGCGACCAGTCGGGTAGCTTCGCCAATTGGGAGCAGAGTTTCGCATCGGCCGATTGTGCCTCGGACAAAGGGTGATCCCCCTTGGATAGCACCGCGCACACCGGCAATCGGAGATAGGAGTGGCCGGTGTAATGGGGGTCTTGAACCTGACCATTGAATTGGATGAGGTCCAGATCGATGGTCCGGGGCCCCGCCCTATTGACCGTTTTGACGCGCTTCAGCTGCGCTTCAATGCCCTTGAGCGCAGTGACCAACTCCACCTGGTCCAGGGGTGTTTGGATTTGGGCGGCACCATTGAGGAACCTATCCTGGTCGGCAAAGCCCTGCGGTTTGGTCCAAATGAGCGGGGAGCTAGCGATGACAGTTCCCAATCCGTCGAGTAGGCACGTGGCCTCTGCCATGTTGGTGGAGGGATTGATGTTTGACCCCAAAGCAACAATGGCGCTATTCACCGGAGGGCTCCTCGAACTGGATCACGGAGCGGCCTTCCGCCGTCAAGGATTCTCCTCCATCCAATGCGATCATCTGCCCTGTCAGGAAATCGTTCTCGAGGATGTAGCGCACCGTGTGGGAAATGTGGGTCGGGTTGCCGATACGCTGGAGGGGCAGGCCATGCCGACGCCATTCGATATAGTCCTCTCCCCGACCTTCGGGCGGGAGGATCACCCCGGGTAGAATGGCATTGACTCGGACCTTGGGTGCGAACTCCAGGGCGGACATCTTTGTGAGCTCGGCCAGGGACTTCTTGGAGAGCAAGTACGCCGCATAGTCGTACTGCTGAAAGTGGACTTTGGTGTCCACGATGTTGATGATGTTGCCGCCTGGGCAGGAGTTGAAGAAGTCCCGGGACAGGAGGAATGGCGCGACCAGGTGGATTGAGAAGTTCTGCTGCAGAATCTCGATGGACGTCTCGGCTATTGGGGTGGGATCGTAAATGGAAGCGCTATTCACTAGCACCGATAGCGATGGCATGCGCTCCAGCACCGCGGGGACAAGCTTTTCGACGGCCCCGTGGTCGCTCAAATCCGCCTGGAATGATTCGCATTGCACCCCTAGGGAACGGATCTCATCCGCAACGATTTCGGAAGAGGCCTCCGAGGAATTGTAGTGCAGCGCGATGTCATAGCCCTGCTTTGCCAGGTCAACGGCAATGGCGCGTCCGAGCCGTTTTGCTCCACCTGTGATAAGTGCGGTCTGACGGGTGGAGGCCATTTATTTTCCCTCTAGGTTCCGGATTCGAGCGGTCAATTGACTATCGGGGCTGATGCGATTGTAGCGATAGGTTTGGTCCTTAATGCGATCCACGGGGCAGTGCTGTGATAAGCGCTCCAAGAGGTCGGAGCTGTCGGAGTACGCTTTTTCTTGGAAACCGCCGGATGCGAGGAACGCTTCCTTCCGCCCAAAAAAGCTGCTGGATACCGCGCAGGACTCCAGGTGGATCATCTCGCTGGGATTGTGTTTGTTGGGAACGTAGGGATCGCCCTGAATGTTCAGTCCGCCATGCACAACGCCGACTTCGGGGTGCGCCTGCAGGTAGTCCATCCGCGTGCTCAGATGGTTGCTTTCGTACTCGTCATCGTTGTCGATGAACGTGACGTACTTGCCAAGTGATGTTGAGATTCCAATGTTCCTGGACCGGCGGTAGCCCCGGTTCTTGTGACGGAAGTACCGGATCCTCGCGTCCTGCTCCACAAAGGGGGCAACCACCCCATAGGTGTCATCGGGACTTCCGTCATCGATCACGAGCAACTCCCAATCCTCATACGACTGTGCCAAGACGGATTCGATCGCTAGCTTCAGGGAGGGCAGCCGGAGATAGGTGGCTAGGATCACACTAACGGTCGGGTCCAAGTGATTCATGGGGACTATTTCTCTTGGATCAACGAAAGGAACTCTTTGCGACAAGAGTCACTGGTGCGCAAGGTTCCATTCATTACGGAGGTCTTCATGAACGCGTTTTGCTTTTCGACTCCCCGCATCATCATGCAAAGGTGTTTGGCTTCGAGCACCACGCCCACTCCCTTGGCGCCCGTGTACTTGGCGATGGCATCTGCAATTTGCTTGGTCAGATTCTCCTGAATCTGAAGGCGGCGCGCGAAGACATCCACAATGCGTGCAATCTTGCTCAGCCCCAGAACCTTGCCGTTGGGAATGTAGCCCACGTGTGCCTTACCGATGAAAGGCAGCATGTGATGTTCGCACATGGAGTAAAGCTCGATGTCCTTCACGACCACCAGCTGATCGATGTCGCTGGTGAAGACGGCCTTGTTGACCACGTCATCCAGGTTGGCCCGATAACCACCCGTCAGATAATCCATCGCTTTCGCAGCGCGCTTCGGAGTATCCAGGAGGCCTTCCCGACTGGGATCCTCACCCACCCCAACGAGCATGTCGTGGTAGATTTGCGTGAGCTTGCCAATTTCTTCGTCTGTCATGGGATTGTGTCCGATGGGAGGTTCCCAATGGCAAGTACGGAGGCGCCTGCTAACTTTTGGGGAAAGCATGGTTAAAGCCACCGCCCAAAAATTCAACCGCAACTCCGCCAAAACAAGCCCCGCCACCGCTTCCGTGGTCTGGATGCATGGATTGGGCGCCAGTGGAGGGCGATCACAAGGTGAACGTGACCTCCAGCCCGTTTGTGAAGTTCGATGTGGGCCCCGACATGTTGGCGTCCCGGAACCACCCCTGGAAGTTCCATGTCTCACCAGGAAGGATGGAAACAGCGCCATTGGGAGTGGGTGTGTTTCTCAGATCCAGTGACAACGAGAAGTGGCCACTAGCATCAGACTGCAGAATTTGACCGGCGCCGTTGTAGCGTCCAATCAATCCACCGAAGCTAAGCTTCGTGCCGTGTCGGGAGCGAACGCGGGGGCCGAGAACGGGCTGGGCAAACACCGTGCGCAAGAACCGCTATGCTAAGGCATGCGAATTTCATCCCTTGGCAATTCTGTGTTCGTCCTGGCGCTTTGCCTGATCGCCGGTGGCTGTGCGGGAACGCGAACTGCGTCGGGCATCGGTTCGATCATGCCTTCCGCGGATCTGCATGGTTGGGTAGGTGGATCCACATTTGATCCGGACCGCCTTGCGGCCATGGGGGAGAGCGAGAGGGCTGAGAAGCTTGCAGCATGGACGGATCATTTGGCCGGCCATTGGTGGCTCGAAGGAGATGAATTGGTCAGCGATGGGCATGGGCCCCATTTGGTCACGGCCCGGGACTACGGGGATTTTGAGTTGCACCTGGAATGGAAGCTGCAACCCAACGGTGACAGTGGCGTTTACCTGCG
>JARGOW010000124.1 GCA_029212955.1 Planctomycetota bacterium
CGGACGGGCGAGGGAGCGGAGGGGCTTGGCCATGCCCCCAAGATAGCAGTTGGGACCCCGGTGAAGGCCCCCGTACAGGCATCCGACCTGACCCAATCATGGAATCCCGAAATTCGACCGCCGGACTCCCATACTTCGGGCCAATTTTCCTCAACAAAGCAGCACCCGCCGATTGACGAGGCGGCTTCCAGCACCTAAAGTCCTCGTCCCTTAGGTCGGGGCGTGGCGCAGCCTGGTAGCGCGCTGCAATGGGGTTGCAGAGGTCGGAAGTTCAAATCTTCTCGCCCCGACCATTTTTCTCCCCCCGGGGGTGCTTCGCACCGCCGGGGGGAGAAAAACGTTCGGGGCGAGAAGCTCGCCCGAGCGATTTTTTTTTGGCTCGTCGGCTGACGCCGACGATGCATCCCGCGGAGCGGGATCTGGTTGGTGTTTTTTGGGGCTTGGTTTCTCTGGGGCTGGGAGGGTATGTGCCCTTGTGCCCCTGTGCCCCTGGATTCCTGGTGGGTTGGGGGCTTGTTGCGTTGGGTGTTGGGGCGGGGGAAGAAAATTTGGGTTGGGGCTGGTTTGTGGGGATTGGTTTGAGATGGTTTGGGGGTGCTTTGTGCCGCTGGTTTTTTTGGTGGTGAATGGGCCCGGGTTGGTGCTTGGGTTCGGACAAAGTGGTTCTTCTCTAGTCTCCCTGCCCCCTTTTTGTATGACCGCAACCGCTGCTCCCATGAATGTTTCTGTTCGCAAGATCTCTGAGATCAAGATGTCTAGCGAGTATTTGAGGAAGGGGACCGATGTGGAGGCTTTGAAGAAGAGTTTGGAGAGTGTGGGGTTGATCCATCCGGTGACGATCAATTTGGAGGGGGAGTTGTTGGCCGGAGCGCGGCGGGTTCAGGCGGCGACCGAGTTGGGTTGGGAGGAGATTCCGGTACAGGTGGTAGAGGAGAACGCTTTGGTGCAGGAGTTGATTTCGATCGACGAGAACCTGGTGCGCACGCCCTTGACAGGATTGGAGTTGGAGAAGTATCTGAATCGTGGGCGGGATATTTATGAGCAGCTCTACCCTTCCGCCAACAAGGTGGACATTTCGACGGAGGATTTGACTTCCGAGGAAAAGGCCAAGGCCAAGGCGGAGGAAGAGGCCGACGAGGATTCGTTTGCGGCGGTGACGGCGGAAAAGACCGGCCTCTCCAAGTCGGTCATCTTGGGCGCGATCACGGGGGACGCCCTGGATTCGGACGCGGTCAAACACGCCCGGGGAGAGGGCTCTCTCAACGCCACCAAGACCAACGAGATCATCAAGCTGGACATGGACATCCAAGAGGAGATCCTGCCCCTGCTGGCCGACAAAACGGTCAAGGAAACCCGACGCATCATCGCAGCGGCCAAGGAGGGGGGCTTGGAAGCCGCGATCGAAGAGAGCGAAAAAGTGGTTCCCATTCCCAGGGAGTACAGTCAGATGCTTTCCCCTATGAAGCGCGTCAACAAATCGATCAGTCGCATTCTTGTTGAGGAGTTGCGCTACGAAGGTCCCGAGCAGCAAAAGATCAACAACGAGTTGATGGCCCTGAAAAACAACCTGGTCCAGTACTTTCGAATGGTGGGCATGGAAGACGGGGAATAGGCCTCGCGCCTTGTGAGCCGTGAAACTAGTTGCCGCGGGCCCCGGGAGTTTCCTGGGGCCCGCGGCTTTCTTGTTCGGGGAGCGCGTATCCCACTGGAAGTTCTCCGTGGGACCGGGGCGAGAACAGCCCGGCAGGAAACCCCATGGCATTCACGGCGCGGCTTCAACTGCAGGTGCCGCGGCGAGTATCCGAAAGGGCTCGGGGGCCGGGCCCATGAAAGGGGACCCGGCCATCAGGGCATGGGGCTCAAACCGCCTTGAATTCGTGGACCCAGACTTTGGCCGTACCGTCCCACTCCATTCCCTTGTGCATGCGCAGGATCAAATCCTTGTACATGGCCAGGCTCGGGTAGCCTTCCGCTTGGGCTGCGGCGTCGTCCATGTCGGCCAGGGACTCGCGGAACAGTCCTGTGACCTCAAAGGTCTTGCCCTGCAAGTCGAAGCGCTCGCCGGGGTAGGCGTAGACTCCATTGCGACGTTGCTGGGTTTTGCGGCCCTCCAGGACGGCGTCCACCAGGCGCTTGTGGGTGACGAGGCTGTCGATCTCGCAGGTCTTTTCAGGGTAATCGGTCATGGGGGGCCTTGGAGGGGGGCTTTGCGTCCAGGCGATCGCCGAACGGGAGGAGTGAGTCTCCCACGTTCCCCCGATTTTGCCAGTAGTGCCTACAATTTGTGCGCAAGCCAACGACCCGCCAGATCAGGTAGGGCTTGGGCCAGCCCCACCGTTCGCCGGGCTGCATCCGCCGGCGAGCCGCAAGTCCCTCTACGATGCCGACCATGAAAAGCACCCATACCCTGTTCCTCTCCAGCCTGCTCCTCGCAGGTCTTGCCAGCTCCTGTTCGGTCACGCGGGTGGATTCCCGCGAAGGTCCCGCGAGGATCGAAGCCAAGGGCTTTGTGAACGGGCACGCCGCCGTGGGCATTCTGGCCGAGAACCAACTACTCCATATGGATGTGTTCGATGGTACGAGTCGGGGCGCGCAGTTTGAGTTTGGACTCTGGAAGCTGTTCCGACTCGAACTTGGAATCGCGGGAGCCTCGGCGAGCGTGGGGCCGCTGCATGCGGGCATCGGTGTGCTGGCCTACAAGCCGCGTGTGCCCCGCATGACCTCCCAGGATTCTACGGGTCCGGGGAATGCCGACGGTGATTGTGGGGACGCTGCACCTTGCTGCGAGACCGAGGAGTGCGAAGTCATCGAGGAGTGCGAAGAGCCCGTGGAATGCGAGGAGATGGAGGAGGAAGCCGAAGCGCAAGAGGCCGCATTTGTTTTCACGGATACCAAAGCGGAAGCCAGCAGCCAGATCGAGCCCGTTTTCGTGGTCGATCCCAACGAGGTGACCAGCGAGTAGGACGTTCCCATGCGAATTCTCCCCTAAATTACGCGCGCCCCCGGTTTCCTTGAAAACCGGGGGCGCGCGTGTTTGTTGGCGGGTGGATCTAGCGCTCTTCGTGAGTGAACGTGTAGCTCAGGCTGATTTCGCCCTCTTGTTCGCTGTACATGCTCATGGTGCGCTCACCGCGCTCGCGAACCATCGAGTTGGAAGAGGCCAATTCGCCTTCCAAGTTCAGGGCCACGGGGTGCTTGCCTGCGATCGAGAAGTACAGCTTTCCGGTGAGCTTGACCTCGGCTTCGCCTTCGACGGGAAGCACTTGGGGATTCCACTCGAGCGCGCGGTCACCACCGCCGCCACGGCGACCGCCGCCGCCCTGACGCTCGGGAAGGTCGCCAGCCGCTTCCATGGTGAATTCGATCACCGCGCACTTTTCACCTTCGTGCTCGGTGTCCACGCTGATGAGTTTGGCTTCACCGCTCCATTCGACCTCGCGGAGGAATTGACCCATGCTGTTCCCGCCACGGCCCTGGCGACGACCCTGGGGGGGGCCATCCTGGGGCATGCGGTCCCCGCCGCGTCGCCGGCCTTCGCCCTGGGGGCGCGGTGCTCGCTGGGGCATGAGGCGGCCAAGGGCACCGGTGATCGCTTCCGATTCCAGATCCCAGGTTCCGTCCACTTCCACGGCTTCGGTGGGAAGCAGGGAATCCAAGGCCAAGGTCATGGGCTGGGACTCCATGAACGTTTCGTTCTCAGGGGCTTCGCCTTCCACGACGGTGATCTTTTGATCCCCTTCCTCGTCGAGGGAGATGTCGATCTTCAAACCGGCAGCCGGTTGGGCCGGGTTGGCGGGCAATTCTTGTTCGCCATCCGGGGTTTCTTGGGTGCCGCCCAACTCCTCAAAGGTGCGAATGATGTGGGACGGGACCCCTTCGGCGGTGGCCTTGTAGTCATTGAGGACCACGGAGCGGGTCGTGGTGGACATGCTGCCCATGCCACGGCCCCCGCGGTCGACGGGCTCACCGTCGATTTCCATTTCCATGACGGTGGTTTCGATGGAGAAACTTGCCTCACGCTCGACACGCAGGAGCTGGAGGCTTGCGTAATCGGTTGTCAGGTCGATGGCTTCGGGGGCGGGAAGCAGGAGGGAGCCGGCGAGGGCCAGGGAGCCGGTGAGGCCGACGGAAAGCAGTTGCAGCATGGGATGTGTCCTCTGGGGATGGGGGAGCGGTTTCGGGTCTGAACCCTCCGGGCACGGTAGGGTTTCGCCGAGGCGCCACCTAATGTGACGTATTTTGGCAAAGTCGTCGGCTTCGGGTCCAGAGCCGCCCCTGGTGGGGTTGCAAAGCGGATTCGTAGTGGACATTTGGCCTCTCCAGTGCATATTTGCCCCGGGCCAAAACCCGCCCGCAAAGCCATGTCCAACCCTACCGCAATCGAATCCGAGCTGCGCGAGCGCTGCTCCGATCAGTGTGAACTCTGCAACTCCGCCGTTGGCGATCAAGTCCACCATGTGGAGCCCATCCGGGACGCCGACCCCGCCTGCAGTATGTGGGTGTGCCAAAAGTGCGTGGCGCACATGGCGGGCGGCGAGCTGAATGCCCAGGACTGGTTTTGCCTTCAGGATTCCATTTGGAGCGAGGTGCCGGCGATCCAAGTGAGCACCTGGCGCATGTTGCACCGCATGGGCGGAGAAAGCTGGGCCCAGGATCTCATCGAGCAGTGCTACATGGAGGATGATTTGTTGGAGTGGGCCAAGGCGGGTTTGTTGGCTACTTCCGAGGAAGAGCCCGTGGACGGGGTGACCAAGGACAGCAATGGGGCCGAGCTGCTGGAAGGGGACTCCGTCACCCTGATCAAGGCCCTGGATGTGAAAGGTGCCGGCTTTACAGCGAAGCGCGGCACCATGGTGAAGGGCATCCGACTCACGGACAATCCCGAGCATGTGGAAGGCCGTGTGAACGGCATGATGATCGTGCTAAAGACCTGCTTTTTGAAAAAGGCCTAGGGCGGAGCCATCCCTTGGAATGCCTAACCCGGTCCATGGCGGTGGATCGCAGCCCTGCCGGGTCGAGCTAGAGCACGATCGCGCCCGGGCCGAGCGCCACGGTTTGCACTTCCTTCAGCGCAGCCTGCAGGGGCGGGGTCGGCGCATTGCATCCCCGCAGGGTTTCGATCAGGTCGGGGAATCTGTCCTCCCCAATCAAGGCCCAAACGCTTCCACCGAATCCCGCGCCAAAGGGCGAAGCCGCGATGGCGCCGGCTTCCAGCAGCGCTTCGGTGAGCCACATGGTCTCGCGTACCTGATTGCCAAGCAAGTCCTGGGCGGCGCGGGTCGAGCGCAGCGCCAGGTCCCCGACCAAGCGCGGGGCATGGGCGTCCCATCGGTCCGGCCACTGGGGAATGAGTTGTTCGCTCTCCAACCGAAAGTGCTGCAAGCGCTTGAGCAAGTCCGCCGGGTCATGTTGCAAGGCTCTCCCGCCCTGGCGGATGGCGTGTGCCAAGCGCTCTCCGTGCTCTGCGTCCGCGCCCAGGTAGGCTGCCAAGGAAACGCTGGGCCTCGGATTGTCCCCGAGCAGACCCTGGGCCAGGTCCGTCAATTCGCGAACCATCAGGGACAGCCGGTTGTAGGCCTCCCTGGCTCCCGCGGATTTTTCCGCGGTCACGCCGCTTTGGGCCACAAGGAACGTATGACCCGAAGGCAAAGCCAGATGGCGTTCCAGGGAAATCGGGGCATAGCTGTATTGGCTAAGGAATCCGGCCTTGCCGCAAAGCATGGCGGTGTGATCCTCGCTGCCGCCGAAGGTGCCGACGCCCAAGTGTCCGTCGAAGGGTCCGAAACTTTGACCGTTTTCGACACAGCTGATGAACATGGCTAGATCGGGCCGATTCGCGATGACTTCGCGGAAGAGGGGGTTCTGATCGATCCCAGCCAGCTTCGTCAGGCACAGGAAGGTGGCGGTCATGAGAGCGCTGGAGCTGCTCATACCCGCGGCCAAGGGCAGATCGCTGGCGCAGGCCAGGTGCGCACCTAACTCCACTTCAGGGAAGTTCCTGGCTAGACGCCGCAGGACCGTAGCCGGGTACAAACCCCAGCCCAGGGTGGGAGCCGAATCGCCCCCATCGATAGGGAAGTCGCAGGCCTCCAGATCCTGGGCGCTGATCGCGCGGATGCGACCGGGTTTGCCCTGGCAGAGGATCATGGCCACGCCCAATTCGGGGGCCGCGATCAGGCTACGACCACCGGCATAGTCGGTGTGCTTTCCAAGCACCTCCAACCGCCCGGGGCAAAAACAACCCACGGTGTCCTGGGAGCTGGGAGCGCCATCTCCGAGCAATTGATCGGCGGCGCGGGCAAACAGCGATGCCTTGGAGCGCGCACCGGCCGGGCTCAAACCCTGACTCTCCAGGAGTTCCACAATCCGATCAGAGTCCAGCCAGTCATGCAATTGCACGGGAGCTCGGTTCAAAGCGAAACCTCGATGGAAGCCAGGCGGGCTTGCACGCGCAGCACATCAGCTCGGCTGGAAAGATCTAGTACGGGGCCGGTCGCAGGCAGGGCGCGATACCCTTGGCCGAGGTGTTGCTTGGAGTGCAACACGGCGCTGGGCAATTCCAGCTCCCCCCGGGGGGAAGGTTCGATGGCCCGGCAAGCTTCGAAGATCGTCGGACCCAGGCGCCAGCAGTTCATGCTCACCCAGCGTGGGGGTGAGGCGGGTTTTTCGGTGATGGAATCGAGCCAACCACCGTCGTCTATGGCCACATCGGAGTAGGCCATCAGGCGGGCATCCCGTTGGTCCGGCGGCAGGTCGTCCTCCAGCAGGCTCTCCGCATCGAATGCCGCCAGGGCAGGCCCGCCGGTTCGGCAAAGCGATTGGAGGCTCCGCACGGGGTAGTGGTTGTCCCCATTGATGAGTAAAAAGTCCTGGGACCCCGCAAAGTCTTCGGCGGATAGGACCGCATGGGCCGTTCCCAATGGCTTGGCTTGAACCGCGAACTGGATCGACAATCGTTGGGTTCCAACGGATGCGTAGTGATCCCGAATCGGCCCATGGTCGGGCGCAACCACCAGGCAGACTTGCTGGATTCCAGCCTCGGCCAAACCGTGCAGCACGTAATCCAGGAATGGCCGCGAGCCCAGGGGCATCATGGCCTTGGCGCCGGATCCCGCGGCGGCGTTCTGTTCCGCGTTCAAGCCTCCCACCTGGTGACCTGCGCGCATGCGCGAACCAGCGCCGGCCGCCAGAACCACGGCCTTAGAAAGGGTCGTCATTCGATTCTTGCCCTTGCTGTTGCAGGGCGGTCAGCATGGAGCGGATGTCCGACATACCGCCCAAGGTGACCCAGACAAACAGCCCGGCGTAAGCGATCAGAACGATGACGAGGGTGATCCCCCAAAAGATGATCCAGCTCATGATGCGATAGGGTCGGAGGTCGTGGTGGGAGCCGCAGGCCCTTCAGGGTCGGGGAACAGGAGCGAACCAAGGAAGAGGCCGATCACGGAAAGCGCCACGGCGCCGAGTCCAACCTCCGGTCCGCCGATGCCCAAGTCCGTGAACATTTCGGTGAGGCCCAAACCGGATTGAACCGCGTCCAGTCCCAACACCGCTGAGGTGCCGCAGAGCAGTGCGATCCAAGCGCCTGCCGCCGAGGCCCTCTTCCAGTAAATGCCGCCCAGCAGGATGGCGAAAGCCCCGGTGAAGTAGATGGCGCCACTGACAGCCATGTAGTCCCATAGGTCCTGTCCAAGTTCGTACCACATGCTCCAAATCAGTAGGAAGCCAGCGATGAGGACCAGGAAAAGCCGGGTCAGCCACAAGCGATTCTTTTGGGTCAGGTTGCCGTCGCAAATGGGCGCCACCACATCCTCGACCAGTACGGATGCCCAGCAGAGCAGGTAGGTGTCGTGGGTAGACATGAACGCCGCCAGCATGCCGGCGCCCACCAATCCGATGATGCCAATGGGAAGAATTTGCCCCAGGAATACGGGCATGGCACTCAGGGAATTGGCATCGACCACCTTGTTGTCCGCGGCGAAAAAGTGGGTGCCCACGTCGGGGTTTTGGAAGAAGTAGGTGAGCGCGCAAATGCCCAGGAATTGGGGCAGCACGCAGCGCATGATGAACCCGAGTGAGGACCACTTGTACAAGCGCCGGACCACGTCGGCGCTCTCCGCAGCGCAGGCACGCATGACCGATGTCTGCCAAACCGCGCAGGAAATGAGCCCGACGAACAGCATCCAGGCCATGTAATTGGGCCCGAATCCGGCGTCTTCCACAAGGGGGTTGAAGCCGCCTTCCCCGTGTACCGCGGTCACCTGATCCACGATGTTCGACCATCCCAACTTGTAAATGGAGATACCGCAGGCGAGCAGCAATCCGAAGGACAGCACCACGAACTGCATGTAATCGGTGATGATGACCGAGACCATGCCGCCTAGGGCGGTATAGGCCAGAACCAGTACGATCATGATTGTCATGACCCAATTGACCATGGTCGGATCCGTCATGCCGGTCAGACCGGTCACGAAGATCGCACCGGCCTTGAGGAACATGCCCATGTTCAAGATGCCAGAAAGGGCTAGAACCAGGCCGCCGAAGATCCGTAGCTTCCGACTCTTGAAGCGTCGCTCGTAGTACTCGGGGATCGTGGCGATCTTGAGTTCGCGCAAGGGAACCACGATGAATCCGGT
>JARGOW010000125.1 GCA_029212955.1 Planctomycetota bacterium
GCCTTCCCATCCTCGCCCTCCGGAATCACCCCATAGAAGCTGGACCCGCTTCCGCTGAGCTGAAATGACCCGGGGGCGTACTCGGCCAGGGCATCCCGCCACGCGACAAGCGCGGGAATGGCAGCTAGGGCCGGGCCTTCCAAATCATTGCAGCGCTCGCCCTGCAGGTCGGACCACGCTCGGGGTGCTGGCCGCTCCACCAAATCCGTGCGTGGACTCCCTACCGCCGCATAAATCGCACCGGTGGGGCAACCCACCCCTGGAGTGATGACGCACATGTCCAACCCCGTTGCGGGCTCCGCTCGGCCCGAAATCCGTTGCCCCTGGTCAAACCCCAGGGCCAAATTCGTGCGGGGCCCCGGCCCCTCCGAACGGGACAACACGTGACCAAAGAACGGACAATCGGATCCGAGTTCACCCAGCCAGTCCATCAGTTCCTGCTCGCTCCAATCCACTTGCAAACCCACCAATAGGCAAAGGGCTGCGGCCGCCGCATTGGAACTTCCCCCGCCCAATCCCGCCTGACTTGGAATGTGTTTCTCCAGGTCGAAACTCAATCCACACGCCAGCTCCCCGTACTCGCTGGCGAATCGATCGGCCACGAGCCGGGCGGCTCGCAGGATCAGATTGCGGTCGTCGGTGGGGATGTCCCCGCTGTTGGCGGGCCCATGGATGGTCAAGGACATGGCGCCTTGGCCCAATTCGGTATCCAAACGCAGGCGAAGGACGTCGTGCAGACCCAGGGCCAGCATGTCCGTCTCCACCTGGTGAAAACCCGACGGTCGTTTCGGTCCCACCTTCAAGGTCCAATTGACCTTTGCGGGGCAAAGCCACTGCTGCGGAAACATGGGCAGGCCCCTAGTCCTGACAGGGTTCCGGATCGGACAGCAGCATGTTATCGATCAAGCGCACCTCCCCCGAACGGGCGGCGATCAAAGCCACGGCACGCTCCATGGCACCCTTGGGTTCGGACCCACTCCACTTTCGAGGATCGCGCACCGAGGCATACTCCACGGTCAAATCACCCTGGGCGAGAACACCGCGCATGACCGACGACAGGGCTTGGGCGTCACGCTCCCCTTGGAGCCACAGACCGCGCGCCGCGAACAGGGCGCGCGAGAGGAACAATCCCGCGGCGTAACCGCTTTCCGAAAGCCGCGTATTGCGCGAGGAGAATGCGATCCCCGTAGGTTCCCGATGCGTGGGGCAAACCACGACTTCGGGACCTCCGGTCCTACGCGCCAAGTCATCCACAACCAAAGCCTGCTGATAGTCCTTCTGGCCAAAGTAGGCCCGCGTGGGTTTGAGGATTTCAAAGAAACGGCCCACGATGGTGGCCACGCCTTCGAAGTGCCCCGGTCGATACTCCCCTTCCAAACTTTCGGCAAAGGGCCCCGGATCCAACATGAATTCCGGCTGCAACCCGCCATCGGCTTGCAAGCGACCTGGAAAGAACTCCGCGAGGGTCCCTGTGAAGGCCATATGGCACCCCGCCGCTTCCAGCAGCTTGGCGTCCCCGTCAAAGTCCCGGGGATAGGTCTCCAAATCACGGCTCTCCCCGAACTGCAAGGGGTTCACGAATATGCTCACGCATACCCGGTCATTCTGTGCGGCGGCCTGACGAACCAGGGTTTGATGTCCTTCGTGCAAGGCCCCCATGGTCGGGACAAAACCCAAGCTCAATCCCTGACTCCGCACATCGCGGCACCAACGCACCGCTTCATCCGGCGTGTCAAAACACTCGATGCTCAAGAGCCGCACTCCTGGACCAGGCGTTCCAAGCACTGCTCCACGGTGCTGCCTACCCCCGGAATCGTCTTCGACGGGGCGATTTGGGACAGGGGCTGCAAGACGAACCGTCGTTCGGTCATGCGCGCATGGGGAATGGTGAGCGATTCCCGGGAAACGGTTTGGTCGCCATATAGCAGCACATCCATGTCCAAGGTTCTCGGCCCCCAACGGGCCTCCTGGGTCCGCTCCCGACCGAAATGGGTCTCGATCTCCAGACAGGCTTCGAGCAAGTCCTCCGGGGAAAGCGTGGTCTCCACAAGGATCGCGCCATTCAGGAAATCGGGTTGGTCCCCGGGCCCGCCCTCGGCGGCCGTCACGATCCAATCGGAGCGCCGCAACAGGGTGATTCCAGCCTTCTTGTCCAAGCGCAGAAGGGCACGCCGGAACGTGCTCTCCACGTCGCCCACGTTCCCACCCAGGGCGATTGCGGCTTCCACTCGGGGATTTGATTGTGCTTGTTTCATTTTGTTCAACCTACCTTGCGTAGGGTGTCGGGCCCCTGGCCCTTGCGTCGCATGGCCTGGACCAGTCCACGGCCCACGTAGAAGTAACCGAGAATGAAGAGGAAAGGAACCGGAACCAGGTACAGCACCAGGGCGGACACGGTCCACTTCACCAGGGTCTGACTGCTTCCTCGACTCTTGGCGGCCGAGGCCATGGCATGCCCGTAGCGCACCTGACTGACCATCAGGAACCCGAGGGCCGGCAACAGCACGATGCTCATGCGCTCGAGTCCTGTCACCATGTTCATCCGCAAACTTTCGGGAATGAAAGCCAACCCGCGACCCACCGCCGTGGCCTGTTCCCCAGAACCTTCGACCCCCCCACCTAGCGAAAGGATCATCAACATGGTGGCCGCCACGGTTCCTGCAGCTGCCGGAGAAGGCAAACCCTGGAAGAAGCGATGGTGCTCCTCGCCCGGTTCGGTGGTTAAATTGAATCGCGCCAAACGAACAATGGCCAGCAGGGTGTAGCAAGCGATAGCCAGAAAGTTCAGCCGGGGATGGAAGAGTGCTTCCGCCTCTAGCATGGTCTTGGCCACCATGGCCGGGGCCACGCCAAATGTGATGCAGTCGGCGAAGGAGTCTAACTGGGCCCCCATTTCGCTCGACGTATCGGTCATGCGCGCCACCTTGCCGTCCAGGGCGTCGAACACAAGGGCCAGCACGATCAACCAGCAGGCGCTGGCGAGCAGGTCATGGTAGGCCTGGGTCCCCGCACCCGCTGCCAGGGCATCGATGGCCTTGGAAATCGCGAGCAGACCACAGCCGGCATTGGCCATGGTCAAAAGGGAAGGAAGGAGGGCGATACTGGGGGAAGGAATGGACATGTTTGGAAGTGTGTCGGACCTGCAAGGCAATGCTAGGGGTCCGCCAAAGTTTTCGTGACGGGCGGCGCAATCCCCAGGGATTGCCCCAGAACTGGGCGCGGCCAGCACCCGCCGGTGGGCGGATGGCTCTTGGCAAGCACCCGGAGCCCGGAGGGTCCCAAGAATCTAACACGGACTTGGACCGGGGTGGGAATATGCACGGCTCCCGTTCCCCCCGGAGGGCCCCTGCACTATCATCTTCCCCATCATGAGCGAAATCGTCAGCATTCACGGGCGGGAAATCCTAGATTCCCGCGGGAACCCCACGGTAGAAGTCGATGTCCAGCTGCTTAGCGGGGCCTTTGGTCGCGCTGCGGTGCCCTCCGGCGCCAGCACTGGAATCTACGAGGCCCACGAACTCCGAGACGGCGGCGATCGCTACTCCGGCAAGGGCGTCCGCCAGGCCGTGGCCGCCGTCAACGGTGAAATCGACGAGGCCCTCGCCGGCTGCGAAGGCCTGGACCAGGGCGAGATCGACCGCACCCTGATCGAACTCGACGGCACCGAGAACAAATCGCGCCTGGGCGCCAATGCCATCCTGGGTGTTTCCCTGGCCGCCGCCAGCGCAGCCGCCGACGAAAGCGAACTGCCCCTCTACCGCTCCATCGGCGGCGCAGCTTCCCACATCCTGCCCGTGCCCATGCTCAACATCCTCAACGGTGGCGAACACGCGGACAACAACGTGGATCTGCAAGAGTTCATGATCATGCCCATTGGCGCGCCTTCCTTCACCGAAGCCTTGCGACAGTCCACCGAGGTCTACCACACGCTCAAGTCCGTGCTGCAAAGCCAGGGCATGAGCACCGCTATCGGCGACGAGGGTGGCTTCGCCCCCAACCTGAGCTCCAACGAAGCGGCCATCCAACTCATCCTGGAAGCCGTGGAAAAAGCTGGCCTCCAACCCGGCGTGGACATGAAGATCGCCATCGATGCAGCCGCCTCCGAGTTCTACAAGGACGGCGTCTACACCATCGATGGCAGAGCCCACGACGCGGACGCCATGGTGGCCTACTACCAGGGCCTCTGCGAGAAATACCCCATCTTCTCCATCGAAGACGCCTTCGATCAGGATGACTGGAGCGCCTGGCAAAACCTGACCTCCGCCATCGGCGACAAGGTTCAAATCGTGGGCGACGACCTGTTCGTTACCAACGAAACCCGGTTGCAGCGCGGCATCGAAGAGAAGTCCGGCAACTCGATCCTGATCAAGGTCAACCAGATTGGAACCTTGACCGAGACCCTGAACACCATCGCCCTGGCCCACCGCCACGGCTTCAGCTGCGTCATGAGTCACCGCTCCGGTGAGACCGAAGACACCACCATCGCCGACCTGGCCGTGGCCACGGGTTGCGGTCAAATCAAGACCGGCGCCCCCTGCCGCTCGGACCGCGTGGCCAAGTACAACCGCTTGCTGCGCATCGAGGAGGACCTGGGTCTCTCCGCCCGCTACGGCCCCCGCAACCTGACCTAGGAAGCCACTTTGTCCGAGGAATTCGAACCGACGGAAAACCAACTGCGCCTGCGCGCCCTCCAGGAAACCGCCTTTGAGGCGGGTGACGGGGCCGGTTGGTTTGAACCCCTGTACGCCGCGGCCGCCAAGGGTGAAGCTGAGATTCCCTGGGACGACGGCAAGCCCAATCCAAACCTGGTCGAGTGGTTGGAACGGGAAAAGATCAACGGCGAGGGCAAACGAGCCCTCGAAGTGGGGTGCGGCTATGGTCAGGGCGCCTTGGCCTTGGCGCAAGCCGGATTCCAAGTCACCGCCGTGGACTTGTCCCCCTCCGCCATCGCCCACGCTGCGAAGCACAATGCCCACCCGAACATTCAGCACCGGGTGGTCAACATGTTCGAACCGCCTGCGGAATTCGCAGGGGCCTTTGATTTGGTCGTCGAAATCTACACCCTGCAAGCCATCCCCGCAGACATTCGCCCGCGCCTGGCTCAGCAACTGCCTGGCCTGGTGGCAAAGAACGGTGAACTGATCCTGGTCTCTCGGGCCCGCGACGAAGAAACGCCCGCCACCGGACCTCCCTGGCCACTGACGGAGAATGAGATCCGGGGGCTTACCCATGGGGGTCCCCTAAGCCTGGTGCGCCTGGAGCGCTACCAAGACTGGGAAGACAAAGAACGCTTTCGCGCGCACTTCCGTGCTTAGGAATCGCCCTTCGCAAAAGCCAACAGCCCATGGTTCCCCGCGGAACCATGGGCTGTTTGCATGGCGAATCTAGGGACGATCCTCAGACCTTGAATTGGCTCACTAGCCCGTTCAATTGACCGGACAGGGAGTTGAGTGCCTCGGTTTCCTGCTCGGCCGCGTTGGCTCCCGCGGAGGCGCTCTCCACCGAGTTGGCCACCTCTTGCACGCTGGACGCCACGGCGGTGCAACCTTCCGCCGCCGCCGAAACGCTCTCACCGATGGTGCGGGCCACGGCATTCTGTTCCACCACGGCGCCTGCGATGGCTTGGGTCAAATCATCCACAATGCCCACTTGCTCCGACATCTCATGGACGGAGCCTACCACGGCCTTGGTGCACTGCTGCATGGCGCGGATGCGTTGTTCTATTTTGGAGGTGGCGTCCGACGTTTGGCTGGCGAGCACCTTCACCTCTCCGGCCACCACGCTGAACCCCTTGCCGCTTTCGCCCGCACGGGCCGCTTCGATGGAAGCGTTCAGGGAAAGCAAATTGGTTTGGTTGGCGATGCCGCTGATTAGGGCGATCACGTCCTCGATCTCTTGGCTCACGTCGCTCAACTGGGTCAAGTTGGCCCCGGTGGAGTCCGCCGTCGTCACCACACTCGCTACGATCTCAGACGCCCTGGTTGTGTTGCTGGCGATCTCGGCAATCGACTCGGTCATCTCTCCGATGGCTTGGGATACGGAGTCCACTTCGCTTTGGATTTGGTGGGCTCCCTCAGCCGAGGTGATCGCCTGACTGGAAGCGTGGTTCACCATGGTTTTCATCTGGGAGGAATGGGCGGCCAGGGACTGGGCGGCCCCACCCACCTGGCCTGAACAACCGGACACATCTCCCACCAAAGCTTGAAGCTTGGCCACGAACGAATTGAAGCCGGTGGCCAATTCGCGGGATTCTCCGGTGCCCTGCTCCACGAGCCTGCGGGTCAAGTCGCCCTCCCCCTCGCCGATATCGCCAAGGGCATGGCTGGCCTTCTTAAGGGGCTTCACGATACTCCGGGCCATGAGCCAGGTCGCCAGCAGTGCGATGCAGATCGCCAGGGCGCCGGCGCGGAACTGCTCGCGAAGGATTGCGTCCGATACGGCGGTCACGTTGGCCGTTGGCAAACCCACGGCCAACACCATGCTATTGTCATGGTCGCTCAAGGGAGCGGTCGCAACGGTCTCCGACCCCAATTGAAACTGTTGGTCCGGGTTGGCTTTCAAGGCGGAGAACAGGTCCGTGGGATCCTCCCCCTGGCCTTCCGATTGCGCCACCAAGGAACCACCGGCACCAAACAAGCGCATGATGGAAGCGTTGCTGGTTCCAGGCCCCGAGTTCGCGATCTCCGCGGCGTAAGAGAGACGCAGAGTCACTCCCACCACCCCAAAAAACTCATCGCCTTGAACGATCGGAACCGCGATGAGCTGAGCCCATTCACCGTCCTCCAGCTGCACTGGATTCGATCGCTGGGCCGTCTTGGCTTCCATCGCATTCAGGAACGACTCCAGGTGGCTTCCCGGCTCCACTGGGGATCCGGGTGCAAAGCTCTCTATGCCCGGAACTGGCGAGAAAAAAGCCTGCCCTTTCCCATCGCGCCTGGCGATGACCGCCATGCGGCCACCGGCTGGATATCCATCCACGCCCTCGTAGGCTGCATCGAACCCGTCGAAGGCATCTTCGCCCCATGCGGTAAACACCTCGAGCAGGTTGGGATTGGCCAGGAGCGCTTTGCTCAGAATTCCCTGGGCGGATTCGCGCTCCAGGTCCAAGGCCATCTCCTCATCCACCGCTCCGCCGAGGGTTTGTGCCAGGCCGGTCGCCAGGGTCTCGGCCACTTCGATGCGTGACTCGACCTCGGCAGCCAGCGCCTTCGCCCGACCCTGCAACTCCTGACTCGCGGAGCCGTGCAACGCCTCATCCAACATGGAACCTGACACTTTGGTCACGGCTCCAACGGAAAGACCGATGCACAATCCTGCCCCAACCACGATTTTAAATTGGATGCCACCAAAGGCGGCGCCGAGAAACCTTAAAGGGTTGTGCATGATGAAACGCGAGGGGGTTGCAGGGGAACGAACCGTGACGGGAGGCTAGTTCAGGGGCAAAATTTTGCCGCCTTCGAATTTGGTGAGGTACACCTTGTCCATGCCCTGGTGGTCTTCCTTGCCGAATTCCAAGGTCACGCCGCCCAAATCAAAGGAACCCGTGTCGCTCACCGCCGAAAGGAATTTCTCGGTGGTCAAGTCCCCTTCCACCTGGTCGAGCACCTGGCAGTAGAACTTGCCAGCCATGTAACCTTCCAGGGTCACGAAGCCGATGCTGTCCTCAGCCTTGCGCTTCTTCATGGCCTCCTGGTACTCGGCGACCAGGGGAAGGCTGGTATCCCACGGATAGGGAACGACCTGGGAAACGATGCAGCCTTCAGAGTTGGGGCCCAGTGCCTTCAGCAGGTTCTTGGTCCCCACAAAGGAGATGTTGCAGAAGACGGCGTCCTTCAAGGTTGCGTTGGCTTTGCCTGCCTTGATGGCTGCGGCGCAGGGCTTGTAGGCCCCGACCATGATCACGGCTTCGGGCTTGCCCGCTTCCAAACTGGTCACGCCCGTGGCCACGGCCACGGTGTTGCGCTCGTAGGTTCCGGTGGAGACAAGCTCCAGACCGCGCTTCTTGAGGGCGATTTCAATGCCGGACAAGCCAGCCTTGCCATAGCCGTCGTTCTGGTAGAAACAAGCGATCTTCTTGAGACCCTTCGTATCCACCAAGTATTCGGCCAAACGCTCCATCTCCTGGTAGTAGCTTCCGCGCAGGTTGACGACCTTGGGCTTGAAGGGCGCACGCAGGAATTCGGCTCCGGTGAAAGGCGCGATGAAAGCCACGTTGTTCTCTTCGCAGATCGGAACCGCGACCTTGGATGTGGGTGTGCCGACTTCCCCGATCATCATGAAGACCTTCTTCTTTTCGATGAGCATGCGGGTGGCCCGCTCGGCCTTTTTGGGCTCATAGCCATCGTTCACACTGAGCAAGGTAATCTTGCGACCCTGCACGCCGCCCTTGGCGTTCTGGGCATCGAAGTACGTGCGCAGACCTTCCTGCATGCCCTTGCCGAGACCGGCTGCGGGGCCTTTGAGCGCGCAGGATTGGCCAAGAACAATTTCCTTGTCCGTAGCGCCATTGTTCGAAGCAGGGGCCGTGTTAAGGGCCGTGAGTAGGGCGAGGCCAACGGCCGCCGCAGCGAAAGTGGTGAGTTTGTACATAGCTAGA
>JARGOW010000126.1:0-1115 GCA_029212955.1 Planctomycetota bacterium
ACGCCACCTTGGACAAGCCCTAGTGCCCAGCTACTGCGAGGGCAATCTCCATTCGCGTGGGGCCCCGTAGAAGCGGATTCGGAAGCTGTGAACCCTCGGGTTCGCGGCTTCCTTTACGTTTGCAGGGCAATGTTGCGTGGGGAATCTTCTCCAAGGCCGTTAGAATCGCGGCCCCCCTCTGAACCAAGACCACCATGCTCCGATTCTGCTCCGCATTCATCGCCTTCCTCGGCTTGACCTTTTTGCCAACGGCCTGTTCGGATCGTGCACCCGGAACCAACACGGAAATGCGCACCATCCAATTGGGTGCGGAGCACTCCCTCGAGATTCCCGCCCACGTCACCCGCGCGGTTCCTGCCAACGGTGCGGTATTGGATTTCTGTGCCGCCTTGGTTGGGCCCGATCGAATCGCAGCGCTTCCGAAGGCGTCGCTTAAGTACTCCAACATCCCTACCGAGGAGCGCGAACCCTGGGCGGCCCTTCCCATCATGGAAGGATTGCACCTGGAGGATTTGGCTAGCGCAAAAGTGGATTTGGTCATCGCCCACGACTGGCAAGAAGCCGGCTTGGCTCCCATTCTGGCCCGGGCCAACATCCCCGCCCTCTTCCTCCCCACGGTCCACAACACCGAGGATATCCTGCGCTCCATGCACTGGGTTTCCCTGGCGTTTGACGTCCCGGACAAGGGCGTCGAGCAAAATGCCGGGCTGCGAGCAAGGGCAGCAGCCTTGACCGAAAGGGGCAAGGCGTTGGCCCATGTGGGCGCCATGGTCTACTCCAACTACGGGGCTGGCGGAGGCACTTCCGGTTCGGGCACCAGCTACGATGTTATGATCCGACTCGCGGGCCTCAAGAATGCGGCCACCGAAGCCGGCATCGTGGGTCACGTGGATTTGGATATGGAAGGGCTACTCTCCATTCAACCGGACTTCATCATCCTGAGCGGTGGCCCCGACGGCACCAGCACGAGCCTCGAAACGCTTCGAGCGGCCCTGGAGAGCGCTCCTTTGAATGCCATCGAAAACGACCAGGTCGTATTGCTGCTTCCCAACGAACTCACAACCACATCCCAGTACACCCTAAACGCAGCCGAGAACTTGCAAGCCCAGGCCCTC
>JARGOW010000126.1:1125-8553 GCA_029212955.1 Planctomycetota bacterium
CAAGCTCAAGGATTGATCAGCTAGTCAAGCTGCGCAGGAAGGTCAGGGATTTGCGCACCAACGAAATCCCAAGCGGTTCCGGTTTCCCCGTAAGCCGCAAGGTCCCTGTCAGGCGATGGGGCAATCCCTCCGCCGCACTTGCGTCGGTCAGCACCACCTCAACCTCAAACTGGCTGCGCATGGCCTTGCCCGTGGTCGGATTGACGGAATAGTCCGCCGGATCCAAATGGGCCGCAAAGGATTGATCAAATTCCCGGCGTCCGGCGGGGATCACGCGCTTGATCTGCCCATTCCAAACCCGGCCCGGGTTGGACTTGGAGCGGAATTCCACGGGGCTACCGGGCTCGGACCGAACCGCCACCAGCTCCTCCTCCGACAGCAAAGCTCGAACCACCGTTTCCCCCGCGATGATTGTACCGATGGGTTCACCCCGTCCCACAAAACGGCCTAGGGAGCCGGGGTCCAAACCACCCACAATGCGTCCCGCAACCGGGCTCTTGATGATGAGTTTGTCGGCCCGGTCGGCCGATTGACGCCGCTCACTCTCCAATTGCTGGACCCGTTCGGTGGCTTTCTGAACATCTGCAGGAGCTCCACCATGCGCTTGCTGCAAGCGCATGTGCGCCACATCCAGCCGAGCTTCCACCTCATTGAGCTTTGTGGAGACCTCCAGATCGTGCAATGTTACCAATACCTCGTTCTCTTCCACATCGCGGCCCGGATGAAGCTCGTGCACGCGCAGAAAGCCAGGGGCCTGCGCACGAATCACCAAGTCGGTATCCGAGGACAACACTCCCCGGGTCCGGACTGCCGTGGGCACTGGAACAGCGGCCACGCCCAACGGAATCCCAGCCACAATCATCAAGGCCAGGGACATGGCCCACTTGCGAATCGCGTCGGTTTCCTGGGAGTGCCACAGGTAAGGAATCGCGCGACGCAATTGGGTCCAAATTTCGCTAAGGATGTAGGTCGAAGCGAGCGCAATGCCAACGGCGGGGAACTTCAACGCGATCGTGGCGGAAATTCCGAGCACCAATACCACCTTGTAGATGGCGGAGGAAAGGCCAAACAGGACCAAGAAAGTGCGGAAACCCAATCCATTTTCGCCAGGAGACCGCAGGCCCAATACCAAACGCTTGAGGAGCCGAACACCCTCCGCCGAACTGCGAGCACGTAGGTTGGGAATCTCCAAATAGTCACTCAGAGCATAGTAGCCGTCATACCGCATCAACGGGTTGATGTTGAATCCAATGGTGATCACGCTGGCCAGCATGACCACGTTGTGCATCACCGAGCGCCAAAGCCCGGGGGGCATCACACTCCATGCAATCACCGCCAGCGCGGCGAACAGGAGCTCCACATACATTCCCCCAAAGTTCACGATCAATCGGTCGCGCTTGCGTGTAAAACCCCACGCGGCCGTCGCATCCACGTAGGCACACGGCGTAAACACCATCATGTACAAGCCCATTTCGGGCACATGCCCACCCAGCAATTTTGTCGCATAAGCGTGACCGAACTCATGGGCCACCTTTAATACGATCAAGGACACCCAAAGCAATGGGAGGTTTTCGTTGCGGAAGATGTCTCCGACAGGTGCCGTGAATTCGGACCAGTTTTGCATCACAACCCAGCCAGCCACCACTACCAATGCGATCCAAGCGGCGAATGCGAACCTGGAGAAGAATGGCTTGGCAAAGCGTGCAGTCCTCGAGAGGAAGGCGTCCGGTTGCCAGAGGGGGATTTGGAAGAATAGCGAAGATTTGAGCCTGCCAGATTTCTTGGCGGCCCGCTTGGCGAGGTGCCGATCATAGAGCGTTTTCTCGTCCGAAATCGGCAGATTGAGAAATCCAATTTTGTGAAGAGAGTAGATGAAGCCATAGAAGCGCTCCCCATCCTCCTCGTCCAATTCACCCGACTTGACCAGGCCCGCAAAAATCTCACACAGGGGTTGATCCACCGAAACTGCGGTGAGGATCGCATAGTCTTCCCGTGAAAAACGGTGGCTCGCAAAGTTCAGCGGATCGATCAGGATATAGGAAACCTCACCGCGAAACACATGCCGACTCGTTTCCAAATCAGGACGCAGTTCCACGCAACTCTGACCCAGGCGGTCGGCCAGGGACGGGGGAACGCGAAGTCAACGGCACTGTGGGTCAGAATCCAAACGGGAGTGCGTTCGCCAGCATCGATGGATGCAAAACCGGCCATGCCAGAACGCGCCCATTCGGCGGTCACTTCACAATCGGCTTCCACCACAAAGATGTTGTTGCCGTTGCGCGATTCTGCGGCAGGCGCCACGCGCTCCACTGCAAACGCGAATGAATCTTCCGGACGCGAATGGCTGGCAAACATCCCGGTCATGCCCGACTTCACTGTTTCCACGTCGGATTCGGGGACAAGGATCTCCAACTTCCAACCGTCCTCCGGAGCGATCGTAAACAGACCCTCCCCCTTTGCGAATGCATCGCCCACGCGACTGCGGTGGTCCCCCTCCAGGATGACGCCGCTGCACGTCGCGTACACCTTACTTGAGAAAATCCGATACTCAATCAACGCGAGATTGGCCTGCACGGCCCGTTGATTGGCCGCGGCCAACTCCGCATCGCCCGGCGCTCCGTTGTTCAAAGCATCAAACCGATCCACTTCCAGTATGGCGAGTTCGCCGCGTAATCGATCTCGCTCCAACTCCAGCTCGGAACTATCAAACTCACACAGCAAATCTCCGTTGTCGACGGCATCTCCGGGGAGTACGAATGAGGCCTTAAGCACTCCATCGGAAGCCGCGGCCAATTGACGACTGGATGCGGGAGTGAGCTCGCACGGAGCTTGAATGGAGTAGGACATTTGGCCAAAGAAACCCCACCAGGCCACCGAAATGATGGCTGCCGCGACGACTTTTCGCCCATAGCTCCCCGCACCAAACATGGTGAGCAGCCCTGTGGCCAGCGAACTACGTACGTGCTGAAAGAGCGTTCGTCGAGCGACCCGCACCATTTCAAGGCCGGTGGCATAGGGCTCCACCAATCCTCGCAACTCTTCCAGGTCCTCGGCTTGGAAGGGTTGATTGGATCCCCGACGAACCGACAGCACGGCCACAAGTTTTTCATCCTGAGATATGGGAATCGAAGCCACGCAGCCGCCTCCCACGCTCTCGCGCCAAGTCCGGTGCAAGCGACCTCCAGTCACAACCACCCCAGGTTCATCCAGCAGTTGGTCTTGATCGACTACCGTTTTTTGCAGGTCCACGCATTCTTCCACGGCCCCCCGGATCAGCTTCACCCCCGGGCTCCGGGGCGAAATCGTGTCGCTCCCCGACATGGAAAGCATGGTCACCGTGCTCCCCAGGACCCGGGACAAGACCACTTGCTCACAACCGTCTCGGGTCCGCAGTTTGTTCGTGATGGCAAAGGCCAACTCGGTCTCCGTGGCGAACTCGGCGACCTTGCGGATGCGAGTCGTATCTTCCTGGGAGGCTTCCCTCTGGTCCTCCAGCGAGAGTTCCTGCTTGGCTACTTGCCGGATGGTATCTCCCAGGGACGAAGCCAGAGCGCACAGCACGTCTATCAACTCAAGACTTTCATCCACGGTGGATGTATCCCTGCATGGCATCGCCGCTACCAGAGCGCCACCATTGCGATTGTGCATGCCAACCGGCGCGCAAAGGAAGGCCACCCGCACATCCAGATCTTTTCCTTCGAAGATCCGAGCCCGTGCCGCGTTTTCGGACATAGTTTCCGTCATCACCGACTTGGCCTGGCCAGCCCAGAATTCGCGGTTCGACTCCGCGTGGTGCCAGGATTCGGTGAGGACCGTGCTCCCATGGCGGATTTCGACCTCGATGTAAGCACAGCGCATGCATTGGGCGATGGCCGGAAGGGCACGCTTATAAAACGCCTGGGGCGTCGACACTTCCTGTGCGATTTCGACCAGAGCTTCGATGGCGCTTTCGCGGGGCGAATGCGTGTCCTCAAAACTCCTAGGTTCGTCTTGGATTTCCGTGATGGACATATGGAGTGCTATCCGAGAAGGTCTTCCTTGGTTCGCTCATCCGAGTTGCTGAGCGAAATCGGTGAAAAGAATGCGAATCCGGCCTCGAAAGCATCTTCGCGCAGAAGCCTGCAACGCACGCAACGTGCGAAAACCAGCGGGGCATCCAACTGCTTGCGATCGAAGGACAAACGGTAGATGTCACCGACCACCACCGTGGAAGTGGAGATTGCACAGCACCCGCCCGATGAGATATCCGACGTGTAAGCCTGCGTTCGCATGTCACCAACCCGGCTGGAATCACCCGGCTGGATCATCAATCGGATTTTGGTATCCACACGTTCGTGGGCCCGCAACTTGCGGATCTCCTCGACGCTCTGGCGTTCCAAGTCCTTGACCAAATCCAGGTCGAGTGCATCTCCACGCAGTGTCTGTTCGGCTGTTTTCTTCTTCATATCGTTTGGTTGCTTCAAGGGATCAGTCGCGCCGTTTGGCGTCCTTGGATTTCCTGTCGTGGTTCTGGTTTTCGGCCTTGTCTGTGGTACCCGCGAGCCCGCGGACTAGACCAAAGAACTTTGCGATGCCGCCTTCGGCTTGGTTGTCGTTGCTGGCTTCTGGCTTTTCGATTCCATCCCGGGCCAGATCCTCGGACACGTCGCGCTGCAATACATCTTCGGCCACGGAATCATGGGAGATGGTCTCTTCTCCGTCCTGCGACTCGTCGATCCCTGTAGGTGTTTGGAAGACCTTGGAAAAGTCTTCGATGCCCGCCAGGGGCGCCAAGAGATCAAGCAACGCCTGCTCGGATTCCGCTCCCAAGGGAGCATCGGCCAGGGTAATGACCTGCCCAACGACTTCTTGCAGCGGCCCGTCGGCAACGTCGGCTTCGACATGATCCAGAGCCTCATTGAGTTGGTGGAAGGGATCCTCCGCCGCCTCAGCAGAAAACCCTGTCTGGACCGGATCTGCTTCTCCAACCTCTGGGTCGAGTTCTTCAGCCGACTCGTTGATCACAATTCGTACCGTGTCTACGGATGTATTCACGCCATCGCTGACACTCACCTCAAAGACCAGTGTCCCCCCAATTCCGGTCGGAGCCGTGAAGCTTGGGGTTTGGGAGCCTGCGTTGAAGAGCGAAACGGGCGGACCTTCCTTTTGGACCCAGGAATAGGTGAGTCCCACTCCCTCGGGATCAGTTCCCGAGCCCATGAGGCGCACATTGTCCCCGGCATCAAAGGTTCCTCCAGTTCCCGCATCGGCGGTCGGGGCATCGTCATCGGCCTCGATCGTCACCGTGACTTCGTCCACCGATGTGTTCACCCCATCGCTGACATGAAGCTCGAAAACTATGTCGGTGTTTTTGACTTGATTGGGAGTCAGGAAGCTAGCTTCCGCAGCGTGGGGGTTGTCCAAACTCACCTGGGGACCGCTCACCTGAACCCATTCGTAGGTCACGCCTTGGCCTTCAGGATCGAGACCGACACCGGATAGGTATGCGAAGCTCCCTTCTTCCACGTCAAAGGATTCACCGGCATCGGCGGTAGGGACATCGTTGTCGGCGCGCACGGTTATGGTCACGTCATCGGTGACCACATGGGTGCCGTCGCTCACGCTCAAGCGAAATTCCAATTCCGAGTTGACGAGGCCCTCTGGTGCTTCAAAAGCCGGGCTGGGTCCCGTTGGGTCACTCAACTCAACGAGCACACCTGATGTTTGCACCCACTCGTAGGTCAAGTCTTGACCCTCCAGCTCATGTCCACTGCCCGTCAATTGGATGAGGTCGAGCTCGTCCACGGTGCGATCCGGCCCGGCAGAAACCTCCACCGGAGCATCGTCGTCCCCATCGATTTGGATCGTAACCGTGTCCGTGGAAACATGGACCCCATCTCCGACGCGAAGCTCGAAGACCACCTGGGAGCCTTCCACCAACTCGGGCGCTTGGAAGCTGGGAGCTGCCAGGCCTGGATCATCCAAAACCACAGTGGGCCCGCTGACCTGAACCCATTCGAAGATCAGACCCTGAGCTTCCGGATCCACCCCGGCGCCGTTCAAGGTCACACGATCCAGTTCTTCAACCCGCTGATCGTGCCCCGCATTCGCACTGGGTGCATCGTTGTCCGCGTGCACCGTTACGGTCACGCTGTCGACGGAGGTCTTCACCCCATCGCTCACCCGCAGCTCAAACCGCAGGTCGGAATTCACAAGGCCATCGGGGGCCTGGAAACTTGGATTCTCGGCCTGGGCATCGTCCAAGACTACGGGCGTACCGCTGGTTTGGACCCACTCATAGGTGAGGCCTTGTCCTTCCGGATCCACCCCACCACCAATGAGCTGCACCCTATCCAATTCCTCCACAACCTGATTGCGACCCGCATCCGCAGTTGGCGCGTCATCATCCGCCTGGATGGTCACCACAACGGTGTCCACCGATGTCTGCAATCCGTCACTCACGTGGAGTTCAAACTCCACGTCGGAGTTTGCCAACAGATTCGGTGTGGTGAAGGTTGGGTTTTGGGCGTGGGCGTCGTTCAACACCAGGGCCGGCCCGCTGGTTTGCACCCAGGTGTAGTGGAGCCCCTGGCCTTCGGGATCTACCCCATGGCCTTGCAGCTGCACCAGGGATTCTTCCGGCACGCTCAGGTCGGCGCCCGCATCGGCAACCGGAGCATCATCGTCCGCGCGGACTGTGACCGTCACCGTATCCGTCGACGTATGACCCCCATCGCTGATCCGCAGCTGCAACACGATGTCCGTATTCGCCAACAGGTCGGGCGCTGTGAATTGGGTTTGAGCCGCATCGGGATCCGCAAGAAGTACGCTCGGGCCACCAACTTGAACCCACTCATAGGTCAAACCTTGACCTTCGGGGTCCACTCCCTGACCAGCGAGATGAACCACCTCGTTTTCGTCCACGCTTTGATTCTCCCCCGCCAGCGCATTCGGAGCATCATCATCCGCATGCACGGTGATGGTCACCGTATCGGTGGTCACGTGGACTCCATCGCTCACGCGCAGTTCAAACGTGAGGTCCGAGTTAACCAATCCTTCCGGTGCCTGAAATACGGGAGAGCTCGACCCGGCATCGCTCAGGACGACAGCCGTGCCCCCGGTTTGGACCCAGCGGTAGGTCAGATCCTGCCCTTCTAAATCGATCCCTGTGCCGACCAGGCGAACCACGTCCAACTCGTCTACGACCTGGTCTGTCCCGGCGGAAACGTTCACCGGCGCATCATTGTCCGAAACGATCGTAACCGTCACGAGGTCCATGCTCGTATGCACGCCGTCACTGACGCGAAGCTCAAACACCACATCCCCGTTTACGAGTAGGTTGGGCGCCTCAAACTTCGGATCCGGCGCCGTGTTGTCGTCCAACTGTACCGGAGGTCCTGCGATCTGCACCCATTGATGGGTCAGCGGCTGGCCTTCCGGATCAGAGGA
>JARGOW010000127.1:0-5403 GCA_029212955.1 Planctomycetota bacterium
GTTATGTGTCATAGGGTCCTTCAATTCGGAATCGTTGATGCTGTTGAACCGGCATGCTTTGCCGAAGCTCATTCATGGTAGCAAGGTCCAGCTCGGCCACAAGAGCACCGGGAGAATCGCTCAGACTATCCACCACCCGGCCCCAGGGGTCCACCAGCATGGAATGCCCATAGGTGGCCCGACGCGGGCCGTGCTGGCCGCACTGGATCCCATTTCAAAGGTCCCGGCGGAAATGTGCACCATGCCCGGAATCGGAATGGCAGCCGGAATCACGGGGAACGTGACGCTCAAACCATTGGAGAAGTTCGAGCCACCAGAGTCCCGGTGCCAAAACTGAAAGTGCCAGGTATCCCCGTCCATGATCGTGATCGGCACGTGGGAAGGAATCGCTGCGGGCACGTCAAAACCAATTCCGGTGGTAGAAGTCCCCATGAGGTTTTCGAGCTCACCGGACGCGTCGAATCGACCGATGGAGTTGAAAGGACTGCCCGCCACGTTGTAGCGATACACCTGCGCGGTGCCGGTCCCGACCAGGCAGAACATACCGTTGTGCAACGCAACGCCCCCGGTGGCTTCGTTTCCGGCCAGGAAATACCCGACCTCTCCGGGGACACCCTGCGCCACCTGGAGGCGAAGGTCACTTCCCACGCCAGTCCCCGCAACGCCAGTCAACAACGCCGATGTACCAGCGGAATTGTTCGAAGGCGTGCAGAACTGGGTGCCCACACTTTGTGCCATGGCACCCGTGGCAAAGGCAGCAGCAAACGCGGACGAAATGAATAGACTTTTTAACATATAAACCTCGATTCAAAAGTGATGGACAGTCGGACGCGCAAACCAAGGGGCGCGATTCCATTTGCAAAGCCTACTCCAATACTCAAACCCTGCTGTATTTCCGCGGGCTTGCCTGGTTGAGCCGTTCATGGGGCCTTACGCGGGCTGTTGGCGTTTATGAAGCACATGCGAGCCAGGTCCCACTCTCCCTTATCCATCCGGAATGTTCTCCGATTCCTCTACCGCCCCATGACCTAGGGAATTGCCTTGCCCTGAATCTTTCCTCAACCCCACCAATCGAATGAATACTAGATTTGCCGACCATGCACTCCCGCGTAGTATGAATCCATGCGCTTGACCCAATTGTTGATTGCGACCCTGGCCTTGCTTGTTCTCCCGTCGGCACAGGAAGAGTCCTCCCCCACCGTACCCTGGCCCGAACAGGCCGCGCTCTTTGCCGAATCCCTGGAACGCTTGGGCGTCACCTATAGCAAGGTCACTTTCGCCAGGGAGCCAAAAATGCCCCGGGAGGGTTATCGCATCGACCTTGAGGATGGGTTCCTTCGGATCAAAGCCTCATCCAGCGTGGGCGCCGCCTGGGCCGTTTCCCACCTGCTGCGCACTGTACGAGTCGAAGGCGGGCATGCCTCCTGGCCAGATCAGAGCATTCAAACCGCGCCAGCCCACGGCTTCCGCTGCTTCATGGTCGACATGGGTCGCAATCCACACCCGCCTGAAGTCCTGCGCCAGGTGGTCGACATGCTGTGGTTCCACCGGGTGAACTACCTGCAATTGCACCTGACCGACGATCAGCTTTCGTCGTGGCCGTCCGCGGTCTTCCCCAAACTGGTCGACGACCGGGCTGGGTGGACCCTCCGGGACTACGTGGAATTGGAGCGCTATTCACAGGTCCGCGGCGTAACCATCATTCCTGAGATTGATGTGCCCGGGCACTCCACACTGCTGCGCAGGCACTACCCCGAAGTGTTTGGAACAAGCGCAACCGAGCTGGCCACTCTTCCCTCCGCCCAGGAAGGCGTGGAGGCTTTGATTTCCGAAACCCTGGAGATTTTCCAAGCCACCCCTGTCGTGCACATGGGTGGCGACGAGGCCTACGGTGTCCCTGTCGAGACCCAACGGGACTTTATCAACCGTATCCATGCCTTCGTGAAGTCTAAGGGGAAACGCACCATCGTCTGGGAAGGTCCCGGCCTCGGCGAAGGTGCCAACAAAGTGAATCCCGAAGTTGTGCACATGAACTGGCGCACGATCGCCTTCCCCGCCCAAGACATGCTCGATGCGGGCTATCCGGTCGTAAACGCATCCTGGGATCCGTTCTACATCGTGGATCACTTCCCGCGCACCATGTTCACCGCTGTGGATTTGGAGCGCTGCTACAACTGGGATCCCCAGCGATTTGCCCACATCAACCACGAGATCCCGACCTTCCAAACCCCTCATCTCACGGACACGCGCGAGGGCATACTTGGATTTTGCATGCCCTGGTGGGAAGGGCGGCCTGAGAACCTTTTCGCCCTGTGCGAGCCCCGTTTGGCAGCGGTCGCTGAAACGGCTTGGGTCGGCCAGGATCAAAGGGACTTCAGCGCCTTCCAACAGAGCCGGGCCGCGAATCAGGATCGGCTCTGCCAACTTTCTGGAATCCAGATTGCCCCCATGCCGATGGCACGGCCGCCTGAGCCCTTGGGAAATCTGGCTTTTGGCGCGCATGTAAGCGCCTCCAAGGGTTCGTGCCAACCCCACTTTTCACCCGCTCGTTTGACCAACGGCATCACCGCTCGGTTTGACCACTTCCTGGGTTTTCCGACCCAACCGACCCCCCTGGACATCACCGTGGACTTGAAAGCACCCACAGATCTCGCACGCATCGTCGTATACGAGGACGCGACCCAGGATAGTTTCGAAGAGTACGAGTTACTCGTGTCCTTGGACGGCGAGACTTTCGAACCGGTGGGGCAGACCGAGAAAGGCTCCAGGGGACGGAACACCCACGTGGAACACAGCTTCAAAAGCCGTCAGGTCCGGTACATTCTCATTCGGACCCGCGGATGCCAGGACTTAACTTTCCCTAGTTTCAGTCGGTTGTCGGAAGTGCAGGCCTTCGCCCACTGATCCCCTAGAAGCTCCCCTTGCGGCTGGACTTCTTACCCGACACCGCGGCAATGGATGTACAGCTGGTTGTCTACTTTGCCCCCCACGAATCGGGCAATCGGGCGGCTTGCCGTTTGGCCTTTTGACCCGGCACGATCAGATCATCCAGATCCCCCGTGGGGATGGCTCTCAGCATCACGCTCGACTCCCAGGAGAAGTAACTGTTGATGCGGCCCTGCAACCACAGCACCGCTGTATTCTCACCATCCCAATCCGGAATGACTGGGCGTAGGTTGTCTTTCCCCGACTCCCAGGTGATCGGAGACCAGGTCCAATGTGCGCCCGCATCCGCGGTCCTGCCCATGAACAGTTCGTAGTTCTTCAACCGCGCCCGATCCCGGGGATCGATGGGAGTGGATAGGACCAGCACATTCGGGTCGCGCGGGTGAAGCGCCACCAACCCGGTGTAATCATCTTCCGCCTTGTAAAGGTAGGACCCGGCCTCCGCAATCTCGGCCACATTCCACTGGCTACCATTCCACCGGCCGTACAGGAATCGATGATCCAGGTTGGAGTCCTTCGCCCGCGCTGTCATCGCGGCGTAGGGATGGCCTTCCGCATCCACGGCCATGTCGACGGTCCAAGCTCGCCTCAACTCGGTCCCACCAAAATGGGTCCCGGTCTGGAAAACCGTTGTGAAATCGTTGCTGCCCAGGGGGCTCCTTTCCGTTTCGCTCAGCGGCCCCAGCACCGTTCCCTCGCTGTTGTAGAGCTGGCCCCTGGAAAGTGATCCGTGATAGATATTGTTGTCCTCATTGCGTGGATGGCCATCCGTCGTGATGAAGTGCAAGCGTTCCTTTCCGTGGGCAGCGTACTTCACATACGGCCGCTGTCCCCTCGCATCGTTCCCACTCGGACCCGTGTGTAGCTTGCCACCATAGCTCCATGTCTGACCTTGATCGGCTGAAACAAACCAATTGGGGTCAAAACCATTGCTGCGCACAAAGTCGTAAAGGAGCGATGTCCCGTTCGGCCCCTCGAGCTCGAACACGTTGGAATAACAGGTGTGCACCGAGTTCGTGAATTTCTGCTCGTCTTCCCAAGCGGTCGGATCGTGGGGGTTTTTCGATATGCGCCACCGCACGTCCTTATCCGAAGAGTGCTTGGTGTACACCGCCAGGTAGCGACCATCGGGTCGAATCCACAGTGCGGCGTTGTCGTGGTCATCCGATTCCAATCGATCGTGCAGTTCAAACTGGCCTTGCTCGCCCGTTCGAAGATGGATCCAATTCACATCGCAGTCGCCCGCCTCAGCGGAGCCCTTGGGTCCAAACGAAATGCTGCTGGCCAAGAGCATGGGACCTTCCGGATGCTCGAGGTCCACAATCGCGCGTTCGTCTTGATACCAACACCAAGCTCCGTTGTCGGTCATCTGAATGGTGCGACCATCGATGACCGTGTTCGTTGCAAGGCAGGAACTAAGGCCTAAAAGCAGGGCAAAGAGAGTTGTGATTCGCATGGGTTTCAAACGGGGTTCCCACCTATTTCAAGCCTTCGAGGTAGGTGATGAGATGTTCAAGCTCCTGGGGTGTGACCACGCCTTCATAGGAAGGCATGGCCGCGGGATAACCCTGGGTGACAACCTTGTTGGGTTTCATGATCGAGTCGCGCAAGAATTCGCGCAGGGGTTTCGGTGAGCGTGCTGCAATCCCATTGAGTGGAGGTCCCACCGATCGCTCCCCATCCAAGGAGTGACACCCCACGCAATTGAGTCGGGCCAAGGCCTGTTTGCCCAATGCGGCATTGCCAGGTTTCAGGTCCTGGGGTGTCGAACTGTATTCGGGCCCCAGGGTGGTGGGCACGCCCGCTTTGAGGTGGACCGGCCGGGTGTACAGCTCCAATGGATAGCGATCTCCCGAGGGCTCCACCACCTGCAAATGCAAAACGGCCATGTCCGCCCGAAACAGCAAAGGAACGTCCATCACCAATCGCAAGCGATCATCGGAAAGTCGCGTGCGCATGGGTGAGATCGCCATTTCCCCCGGGCTGCCATCCCAACGAAAGTGCCCTGATCCGTACCCCGAGGTGCGTTTCAAGTTCCACATGCGTAGGGAGACAAAGTCCAATTGCACGTCCAAGGGGATCGGTTCGCGGAACGCAACCACGACCTCCTGGGTTTGCACATCGAACGCGTTGGGCACCAAAATTCGGTCCACCATTTGAACGGATGCCAAACCCGCATTGCGTGGCGTCATGGGCAAGTACCCCTTGATCCCCAAACCCACCCCATAGAACTTGCCTGTTTGTGGATGGCTAGCACCATTCAGGGTTGGAAAATCGAACTGCAAGGGCAAACGCCACCCGAATGCCGCTCCGCGCTCGGGAGTCCCCACCGCGAACACTCGTCCATCCCAGGCAAGGTGGACGAATTGCCCTTCCAAGCCAGCGAAGCCCCGGGCATCCAAAGTTGCAAACCCCGCCCCGGACCGGTTGGCCTGGTCCGGAAACCAGAACTCGGGA
>JARGOW010000127.1:5413-8529 GCA_029212955.1 Planctomycetota bacterium
GGGATCGGCGGCTGGTTTCGGCGAAGCCTTATCCTCTCGATGCCGCGTGGGTTCGAATCCGAAACTGGGCTTGTCCTTGCCGATGCGATACAGGGGTGAACTCGGCACCCAATGCCCCTGCTGATCGGATGCGAACAAGACCCCATCCTGGCGGCGGCCCACGAAGGGAATGCGCAGCCCATCGGCCAGGACCTCCGTTGGACCATCCGCGGAAACCCGTAGGATGGCTCCCCGGTGGGCGGAATGCTCGCTGTGCTCCTGTCCGCTGCTGCGGATTCCTCCCTTTGCAATGACGAATGAACCACCGGGCTCCGCCACCATGGACATGGAATAATCCCGGGTGTGCAGGGTTTGCCAAAAGGCGTCCGCAGCATTTTCATAGCGATCGACCCAGCCATCGTTGTCGCGGTCGATGAGACGCGTGACTTGGTCTCGACCAAGAACGAAGATCCGGTCGGAGCCGTCCACTTCGATATTCGTGGCTTCATAGATCCCCGTTGCGACCCGGGTCCAAGTTGCATTTTCATTCTCCAAGCCTTGAACCCTCCAAACATCCCCGTCCAGGGTGGTCACCCAGGCGTCCCCGTTCCGGGTGAAGGCAATGTCCGTGGGCCGAACGGCGCGTTCACTTGCATTGGAATCGGGCAAGCCCAGGTGCCTCACCCGGAAGGGGCCCTGGCGACGGCCAGTGGGAGGCGAGGCCACAACCTCTGCGGACCGGGATTGCTTCCAGGCCTCTTCTTGGCCAGTTTCCCAGGCTTGTCGCCCCTCTGATCCACCCTGTCCGCCGGCTCCTGGAGCATCCACCGAACGCTCCACTTGGATGTCCCGGGCAGCACCGGGAGCAATCACAAGCCAGGTGCCGAGCCTTGGATCGGATCTCAATTGAAGGCCCTCCCCATGGAACTCGACCAGGGGAAGCGCCTCGCCTTCTAGCAGGACGCGGTTTCCCTCGATTTCGCCCACCTCACTCGAAATGCGCAGGGAGAAGGTTCGTTTGCTGCTCCCCACGTGCAGGGCCCGGACGAAGCCCGTGCCCCCTTCGCCATAGACCCGATCCTGAAACTTCGTACCTGCCACGGTGAATTCGATCATGGCGCCGGCCGAGTCCACCGTCACACCCGAGAAGCGCGCCGTGCCCAAAGGCATGGGTCCCACGGGCGTCAAGCCGTCGGAAAGATGACCCTTGCGCAGATCGGGCCCGGGCTCATCCCCCGCGTTGATGCCCGGTAGTTCTGGACTCCAAACCAATGCGTCCCCCTTCAGCCGCGGGGCTTGGTTGGCCTTTGCACCGCGGTCGGGATAGGACGTGGCTGCCATGCTGTCCCTGGTGATCGGCTCAGAATCCACACTCGCAGTGCGCCAAATCACCGCCCAGCGCAACAGGTCCGGGTCAAAGCATGCCCACAACCCAGGGCCGGACCGAACGACCACCCCTCGGCGAATGCGGTTCTTGCGGGTGCCTTCGTCCGCGACCAGGGCGGTGCGCACGAAGGGAGCGATGCCTTCAAAGAAGTTCCGGGGACGATCCTTGGCTTTCACCCCATACATTTTTCCCTGCACGCTCCCGGCACTCTTCGCGTGCAAAGCAAACCAATCCAGGCGAATGCAACTTTCGCTTCCCCCACCTTTGTTTGGGGCCACAAATCCAAGGCCGGTGATCGCTTTCCAATCGGGCACTTCGGAGCGTTCCCCAAACTCAGCCGTATCCCTGTTCAGCTCAAACCACTCAACCCCATGCAACTGGATTCCATCCTGGGTCCAATCCGCATTTTGGGGAACGGCACCCCCTTGAACAAACCAGCGCCCCTCGCAGGACAGGGCCACATGGAGATTGGCGCCCCCCACATTCTTGGATTGCAAGGACACCCACGCGTCCGCATCGGTCAAATCGAGGCCGTGAACAAACGGAAAGGCCAGCAGCACCGGCCCTTCACACAGACCATTCCAAAGGTAGTGCGGATCGTTCGGAATTTCCGGATGGAAGGACAACTTGACCTGGTCGCGACCCGAGCCAAACCTCTCAAACCCAAGGAAATCGCAGGTCAGATCCTCCGCGGTGGCAGGGATGTGGGCGTCCACCTCTCGAAAGTCTTCCCGGAATACCCATTCCGTTTCAGAGCCTTGGGCAAGACCCATGGACCAGGCCAATGCGAATGACAAAACCCCGAACAAGAGGTGAAATGGGGAGATTCGCATGGGATTTTAGGGATGGGAGCCGCGGTGCATGTTGGGTCCCCGACCCCGTTCCCGGGGCGAGGGAGAACAGGCGCTCCGCAGCTTTCACGCCGGCGAACCTTGCGACGTCAGTATCCCTGTTCCCCCGCAAAATAGCAATTCAACCCGGCCGGAAGCCCACCCCTCTCCGGCCGGGAATGGCATGGAATTTCCGCTACCGGCTCCTAGCTGCCACTCCCACCAGCGCGGGTGCCGCCCCGGAACATTGCCCCGCTCGGGGTTCCATTCCAGTGCGCTACACGGACCGCGTGATTCCACCATCCACGCGAAGGTTTTGACCCGTGATGTAGCCCGCCCCGCTGGATGCCAGGAAAGCGATGACGTCCGAGATTTCATCCGTTTTGCCGTAGCGCCCCATGGGAATGCGCTCGCGGAACTCTTCTTTTTCAGGAAGGCTATCGATGAACCCTGGTAGAACGTTGTTCATGCGCACGTTGCTCCCGGCGTATTCATCGGCAAACAGCTTGGTGTAAGCCGCCAATCCAGCTCGGAACACGCCGGAAGTAGGAAAGACAGGATCGGGCTCAAAAGCCGCGAAGGTTGAGATGTTGACGATCGACCCCGACTTCTGCTCCACCATGATAGGAGCGACTAGCCGAGTGGCGCGCACCACATTGAGCATGTACACATCGAGGCCCTTGTGCCAATCTTCATCGGTCAATTCGAGGACGGGAGCCCGGGGTCCATGGCCGGCGCTATTGACCAGCACGTCGATGCGGCCCCACTTCTCCATGGTGCGGTTTACCAACGCTTTGAGGTCCCCGTTGCTTTGGTTGGAGCCGGTGTGGCCCATGCCTCCGAGTTCGGCAGCCAGCGCTTCCCCCTTGCCCGAAGAAGACAGAATGGCCACTTGGAATCCATCCGCTGCCAACTTACGT
>JARGOW010000128.1:0-5053 GCA_029212955.1 Planctomycetota bacterium
GGCCTGATGGGTGCCTCCACCCTGTTGGTGGCACCGGGGGGGGAGAGCGTGAGGGATTCCCTTGTGGCCACTCGAGCGTTGGCGTGCGGATTGCCCATCCTTGCGGCGCGTCTTCCCCGGTATACCTGCGCCGTTCAGGAGGGCCATACCGGCCTATTGCTCGAGCCCGGTGATGCAAAATCCTGGACCGAAGGCCTGCGGTTGGCGGCGGGATCGCCCAATCGTCGTGAGAGCTGGGGGCGCAATGGCAGGGAACGCGCTGAGGATGTATTCCACTGGCCCCACATCGCACATCGTTTCGAAACCTTACTTTTGAAGGCGATCGAACAGAAAGAATCCAAGGGTGGAACAGGGCCGATTCCAATCGAAGTTGGGGGGCGCAAGGAAGAGGACTCCACGGATCTCCCGTCGGAAGCGACCCCGGCTACCAGGCCCTAGCGCCTGCCGGCCAGGGACCGCTCGACGCGGTGGAGTTGGTCGCAAACAAAAGAGCTCGCACGACCGTCGGTCGTGCGAGCTCTTATTGTGGGCCAATGGGGACGCCTTAGGCGTCGGTGGCTTTCTTGAGTTCGTCGCGCAGGAAGGTCAAGTCCTTGGCGTATTGGGATATCGCCTCCCTCGTGGCGTCGTCGATCTCCTTGAAGTTGCAGATGGCCTTGATGCCGTCGGTGCGCTCTTCCATTTCGGTGATTTCAACTTGAGCTTCGCAATACCCACGTTGCAGCAGCGGCAGGCGGAATTTGGCCGACCAGTCCGTGCCCACGGCCAACAGTTGACCCATCTCAAATGCGGAGAGTCCGGTGCTTCCACCTTTCCAAGTAAAACTCAGGGTTTCGGGGGTGAGAGATGCCATGCGGCCAACTCCAGTCCAGTTCTTGCCAAAGGCGTGTCCGTGCAGGGGGTTCTCCGACTTGGCCTTCTCCAGGAAGTGGTCGATCCGGGAAGCGTCCTTGGGCTTGAAGATCAAAGCCGAGGGATCCAGCTTCAACTCTCCGTCACCGGAAGCCGCACTCTTGGCCTCTTCTTCTCCACAGACGCCACGCACGGCATCTTCGTCGGAGTCGTACACGTTGAGAACCCGATCCAGGCCCACCTTGCTGAGGATGTCCCGGCAGAAAGGGCTGGGGCGGGAGATACCCATCTTGCCACCACCCTTCGACACCATCTTGCCAGCCTTGAGAATCGAGCCCAGGGCGGTCGAGTTGATGTACTTGACCAAGCGTAGGTTGAGAATCAGGTTGGGGGTTCCCTTGTCCAGGGCCGATTGGACTTCCTGTTCCAGGAGGGGGCAGTAGTACGTATCGAATTCGCCACGGAGGTGGAGAAGGGTGTACTGATCGCCGGGCTCAACGGAAATATGCATGGTCGCGGTAGGGGGGGTAGGTCTCTCGGGGGCCAAAAATGGCTGCAGCAGTGTACGTCATGCCCCCCCCGAATGGGAACGGGCTTTTGGTCTGTGGGTTTGGGGCCCATTCCGTATTAGAATGCCCACACAATGGCATTGTGGAAGAGAAAAAAGCAGGCGGAAGTACCTGCCGTGGATGTGAGCCCCGAATTGACCGCCCCGGCGCCCCCCAGCGGGGATGGGGCCACAGGGTCGGTGACCTTCTTTTCTGCCGGATCCAGCTCGGATCGCAGGCGGGTGGAAGTACTTTTGGACTCGATCGCCCGGGTTTCGGCCTCGCCGGACCTGGATAATCTGCTGGATCATGTGGTGGATTCCGCCATCCAGGCAACCCAAGCGGAGCGGGGCATCCTCGTTCTCCAGGATGACAGCCAATCGAAACCCATGGTCCGAGTGGCCCGGGGTGGCGGAATCGCACTGGAGGACGTTCGGTATTCCACCAGTGTGGTGGCCAAGGTCATGGACTCGGGTCAGCCCATGCGAAGCACGGTCCGTGCCGGCGAAACGCCTGCGGATTTGGGCGCGAGTCTCGTGGACCTCAAACTCCGAGCGGTGATGTGCGTCCCCGTGGACATGGGCGAGAAGTCTTCGGACCGAGGTGTGCTGTATGTGGATTCCCGCGCGGCCACCCGGGAGTTCGACGACGCGGATCTTGGGTTGTTCCACGCGCTGGCCCAGCACATCGCGATCGCCATGCAGAATCGCAAGCTTGCTTTGCAGGCGGTCGACCGCGCGCGCTTACAGCGCTCCTTGGAAATCGCCGAGGAAATTCAGCAAGGATTGATGCCTGATGCCACTTCAAAGGTGGAAGGGTTCGTGGCCCACGGATGGTTCCGCGCCGCGGAACATGCCGCCGGAGACTTTTACGATTTCGTTCCCACCCAATCCGGCGCACTCGCGGGCGTGGTCGGGGATGTGAGTGGCCCCGCCTTGATCACGGCCACGGCCCAGGCGGGTCTGCGTGCCTACCTCCGTTTGAATGCGGACCCGGCCCAGGTATTGAGCCTGCTCAACCAGGACCTTTCCGAACGAATGGAAATTGGGATGTTCCTGACGCTGGCCTTGGTTGTGGTGGAGCCAGACGGAAACACACGGATTGTGAACGCGGGTCACCCGCCTCCCTTTGTGTGGAGAAAGGCCAGCCAGAGCATCGAATGCCTCAAAGCCCACGAGTTGGCGGTGGGATTGTCGGAAGGCCATCAGTATTCCGTCACCTCCTCCTTGAAGTTGGAGCCCGGTGACATGTTGCTGGTGTACTCCGATGGATTGGTGGAAGCGAGACACCCCACGCGCCCCGATCGCCTGTTTGGAGAGGACGGCTTGCGTGCCGTGCTTTCCGACGTGGGATTCCGCGGGGGAAGCGCCCAGGAACTGATTCAAGAGTTGAGTCGCAATGTCCTGGAGTTCTGCGATAGCTCCCGGGAAGACGACATGACCCTGGTTGCCATAGGCCTGCCGGGATGAAACGTGATCCCTTCGCGGGAACTCAACCGCCCTGCCCCGGGGCCCTGGAACCCAGGGATTTTATGGCTCGCTTGCAATGCCTGTCGGGGGCTTTCGCGCGACAACGCGCTCGGAGCGAGGGCTACGGCGGCGACCCCGGCGCAGGACGGGGCCAGGAGTTCATTGGGTATCGCCCCTATCGGGTGGGAGAAGATGCGCGTGCCCTGGATTTTTTGATGCTGGCCCGGCTGGGCAAACCTTTTGTCCGCATTCAGAGATCCGAGGTCCAGGCCCACCTTTGCATGCTTGTGGATACAAGCGATTCCATGGCGGTGGGGCCCCCCGGGAAATGGCAATCCGCGGCTGAGATTGTTGCGGCCTGGGCCCATGTGGCTTGCCTCGCCGGATCCGAAGTCTCGGTGGTCCACGCCCAAGCCGGAAGCGCTCCCCAAATTCTGCATCTGCACAAGCCCGCACAATGGAGAGATTTCGCGGGTCAGCTTTTCCGCATTCGAGCCCGGGGCGGAGCCGATCTCAGCGAGTTGCTGCAATGGCGCGGTTTGCAAAAGCGCTGGAGTCAGGTGGTGTGCGTAGGAGACCTGTTCGACGCACAGCCCAACGAATTTGAGCTACACCTGCGCGGCAATGTGCCCTGGACCCTAGTGCGCATCATGGCTCCCTTGGAAGTCGCACCGGACGAAAGCGAAGCCACCGTTTGGCTGCACCCCAAGGGGCGGGGAGACGCTCGCTCCGATGGTGGCGTTGCGGGTCATTGGGCCTACCTCCGTCGGCTGGCGGAAAACCAGGAACTCTGGCGGAGCTGGGCGGCCCAACATCGGGTCGGCCTACTGAATCACTCCAGCGCGAACGCCTTTGAAGAGGTGTTTCTCGGTTCAGGCCATGGCCTGGGTGGGGTCCTTTGAGCGACTTGGCATGGGATCGGCCCTTTGCCGTTTGGCTATTGCCCTTGCTCGCGGTGGCGTGGTGGCTCCTGGTCGTGGCCCGGAGGCCCAAACCTCAATTCACTGGATCCCACGCACTATGGTCGGTGGATGAAGGCAAAGCCGCGGAGGGGTCGAAGCGTGGTTTTTGGCCCGCACGCTTTTGGGAGTTGGGTGCCATGGCCCTGGCGCTTCTGGCGTTGGCCGGGCCTAGTTTGAAATCCAAGGACCAGGAAGTGACGTGGACCGTTTTGGTGGACCGCAGTGCCTCCATGTATCTGGACCACGGCACTGAGAAGGGCATCACTCGCATGGACCGGGCCCTTCAACGGCTACGCGACTGGGATCTTTCCGGCTCGACGCAATTTGTGGACGCTGGGCTATTGGATTTCGGCGTGTTCCAGCAATGGCCCGAGGCCTGGAAAAGTGCGCCCAGGGCCCGTCGAAAACCGGTGGCTTGGTCCCATTGGGATCGACCCAATGTTCTTTGGATGACCGACGATGCAAATGGATTGGACCCGGTACACGCTTCCCTGATCGCTTCGGGAGGCCAATACCAACCCGGCCCGGTGGCTTTGGCGGACCAAGGCATTCTCATCGAAGGCGAAGGCGGTATACGTTTCGATGGGGATGTGCCTGCCATGTCGGTAGGCGGGGGGGATAGCTGGCCACAACCCTGGTCCGGATATGCAAAATTGTGGTGCGAAGACCGGGGGTTGATCTGGAGCCCGAACCGGGTTCCCGGGGTTTTCGAGGCTCTCCACTTGGCTCTCATGGAGGCCAGCCACCCCGGAGAGGCTCTCGTATTTGACTTAAACATGGGCGCCTATCGCATGGAAGGGACCTGCCGGCCGAGCCCAGCTTCCAGAGAGCGTCTGTCCACGGACGGAAAGGTCTCGCCGTGGGCCTTGGAGGCCGTGGGCGCCCGCCATGAACTCATTGCTTCCGAGCCGGGCCTGTTGCGGCTGGGTGTCGTGGACTGGAAGCCTGTCCAGGGGGATCTGGCAGCCTTTGCCATGGACTTCGCCAGGATCTTGGATGGGGCCAGGGTCCTCCCTGATTTTGTGGTGCCCAGTTCGGAGCGGGGCGCCGCGATGGCCCGCGAAGTGCGGGCTGGGCGTTTTTTGGAAGGGCCGGACGGCGAAAAAATGACTTCGTCACCATGGGCGCCATGGCTTTCCGTGGGCGCACTGCTTTGTCTACTAGCCAGTTTTGGAATGGGTTATTCCCGAAGTCCTCGGGACCGCTGAACTCAGCAGCCTTT
>JARGOW010000128.1:5063-8512 GCA_029212955.1 Planctomycetota bacterium
ATGGCGGTGAGAGCCATGGAGCCCAATGCAAGGCAAGCGAAAGGCAACCAGCTGCCCGAGCGACCGGCCAGGTAGGCGGCCGGCAGGTATCCAAGCACCAGGGCCGTGCCCATGGTCAATAGCGCGTAGGGCATTTGAGTCCGCACATGGTCGATGTGATCCGATGCGGAAGCGATGGAGGACATGACCGTCGTGTCGGAGATTGGGGAGCAGTGGTCCCCAAAAATCGCACCTTCGAGCACCGCGCCAATGGACATGACCATGAGCAGGTATCCGCCCAGGTCGGTAGTTTCCCCGAGGCGGAAAGCCAAGCCCACGACCAGGGGCAGCAGGATGGTCATGGTGGTCCAGGAAGAGCCCGTGGAGAATGCGATCAGGGCGGAAAGCAGGAATAGGGCCACGGGCAGAATCAGCGGAGGGATCGCGTCACCCAACTGCACCGTTAGGTAGGTCGACGTTTCCAACGAGGAGCACACGGCGCCGAGCATCCAGGCCAGGTATAGAATCGCAATCGCGACCCCCATGGAACGAATGGATGAAATGGAGGCGGTGAGAAGGCCCCTTCGAACGCCCACCTGCAAGCCCAGTACGATGGCGGTCAACAATCCGGCCAGTGCGCCATGCATGAGTGGGGTGGCACCACTTCCATCGTAAAGTACCTGCGTCCAACCCTGGAAGGTGGACATGTCCTGTGTCCGGAAGGCACCGCCCGCATGGAGTATGGAGGCCAAAGTGCCGGCCACAAAAACGAACAGAGGCAAGAGCGCATTTCCCGCCTTGGCCTGGATCCCGGACTCCATTTTCAAATCCGTGGCTTCCTGGGAAACCATGGGCCGACTACCCGGGTTGAGAAGTTGCCCAGCCCGGGCGCGCTCCTCGGCGCGCAGCATGGGGCCAAAGTCCCGACCGCTGAACACGATCAACCCTACAAAAAAGAGGGTGAAGAGACAGTAGAAGCGATAGGGCAGGGTGTGGAGGAACACGGCGTATCCATCACCGATTGAAAGCCCCGCATCGGGCAGGGAATGGCTGAAGGTCGAGACTTCGAATGCGATCCAAGTGGACAGAAGGGAAAGTCCAGCCACGGGGGCGGCGGTGCTGTCCACGATGTATGCCAACTTCTCGCGCGCCACCTTAAAACGATCTGTCAACGGGCGCATGGTGGATCCCACAAGGATCGTATTGGCGTAATCATCGAAGAAAATGGCCAAGCCCATGAACCAGGTGGCGATCTGGGTTCGACGCGCGCTGTGTGCCAGGCGGGAGATCCGGTCCATCAAGCCTTGCACGCCGCCAGAGCGCGTCATGATTCCAACCATGGCTAGCATGGCCACGACAAATACGATGATCTCCAGGTAAAACTGGTCTGCGATCACCCCCTTGAAATAGGTGTCGACCACACTCCAGGTTCCTGCGCCGAGCAAGGTGCCAATGGATGCGCCAGCCAAGTACTGCACCAACCACGAGCCGCCTAGGACGCCTAAAAATAGGGACAATACCGGCCTGCGAAACAGAATCGCCATGAGGATGGCGATCAGGGGCGGAAGCAGGGACAGCAGGGAGGGCGCTTGGGATTCTGCCTTGGTCCGGAACGTTAATCCGGTCAGTGTCGTGGCCGTAATCCGCGTTGTGGAATCCTCCATGGATTCGATGGAAAGGCTGACCGCCCCAGGGGTTGGAGTCTCGAGATCGTGATCGCTCAAATTTTCCACCGAGGAGCGAAGCTTGCGGATTACGGAGCGCCGGGCTTCCATGCTGCCTTCGGAGGGGCTGAGTGCCGACTCTAGATCGGGAGCTTTGAGCACCACCGTGCCCAGCAGGATCTGGGATTGTTGCTGCTCGCCTTCCCCGATGATTTTCACGCCAACGTCGCCACCGAGAACCGAGAGAAGCGTCCGGGTGGATGAAACCCATTGGGCAAGGCTCGCCCTGGGTTGGGCCACGTGCTCCACGGTTGAGGTGCCGTCGGATCCGGGATCCTCGGTCAACCAGACCAGATCACCCTCGACCTTGCTTACGGTGGCCTCGGGACCGGATACGAGCCGGACCCGGTCTCCCACATCCACCGCGCCCTGCCAGCCTGGGCCACTGATCTCCACGAGCTCCGAATCCAGCTGACCACCGCTGCGGAAGGCCGCCATACGCAAGCCGTCCGCACTGGGGAGGAAGTAGCCAGCCAACAAAAGAAGGGCGAAGATGGTGAGACTGAGTATCCGAATCATGGGGCGAGCATAGGGGGCGAGGGGGGGGCTCGGCAAATGGGCGGGCCTGCGGGGGCTGCCATGGCATCCACAAGCCAAAAAAGGGGGGTGCAGCGCCCCCCAGGGTTGGTACCCTGAGCCCATGCCCGCCCTGGCCGCACTCCCGGAAACCCCGGAACTCATATTGTTCGCTCTGTTGACCCTGCTTCTTGGGGTTTGCGGATGGATTCTCGTGACCCTGCAACAAATGCTGGCCCAGCGTGCCGACTCGAAGGGGTCGGACGACATGTCCGAGCATTGGGAGAAGGTGGAGGAGCACCTGGCCAGTATCCGTGACGGCCAGGGCCAGGCCTTGGACCTGCGGCGAATCGAGCACCTGCTGGTGGATATCCGGGACGGCAACAAAAGGCTCGAGGAGCGCTTTGTCTCTGCAGCCGAGCGTTCGGATTCCCCGGGCCCGATGGGCCTTCCCCTGTCCGAACGCCTACGCGCGCGACTGTTGAGCGAAGGCTACGAGCGGATCGAAATCTTGACACCGGCGGAGTACCATGCCGGCCTTCTGGAATCCGGCGGGGAAATGCTCGTGGAAGCGCGCCGTAGCGGCGCCAGCTACAAGGGCAAGGTTCGCATTGAGGATGGCCTATTGGTGGATGTGAATCTCCGGCCTTCCCACACCATCTTCCCCTAGGCGTTGGGCCTTACCGGCGTGCCCGATGGCCACCACACCTTACACGGCTCAATCCTTGAGCCGCTTTTCTGACCTCAAACCGATATGACTATCACGACCATCCAAAACCTCGCGCAACATGTGGACCAGACCGTCACCCTTCAGGGTGGGGTCTACAATCGCACGTCGAAGGGCAAGCTGCACTTCGTCATGATGCGCGACGGCACGGGTTTCGTGCAGTGCGTGCTTTTCAAAAAGGACGTGCCCGAAGAGCTCTTTGAAGCCATCGCCCAGGCTGGGCAGGAATCGAGTTTGGTATTGACCGGAATGGTCAAGGCCGACGATCGCGCACCCGGCGGGTTCGAAATCAAGGTCACCGACGGAAAGGTTCTCCAAGTTGTCGAGGAATACCCACTCAGCCCGAAAGAGCACGGACCCGACTTCCTGTAGAGCCGCCGCCACCTGTGGCTGCGGTCCCGGCGACAGTGGGCCATCCTCCGAATCCGCGACGCGGTCATCACTTCGATTCGTAACTTCTTCGACGAGAAGGACTTTATCTGCGTGGACTCGCCGATATTGAC
>JARGOW010000129.1:0-3231 GCA_029212955.1 Planctomycetota bacterium
AATGAGTCGATTTTTTTTGGGTATAACGGGTGCGAGCGGCCATAGCGTTTCGCAAAACTTTATTCGGGCCCTGGTGGAACTGGAGCACGAGGTACACGTTTGCCTCACGTCGGCGGGCTCCCTGGTCATGGCCCATGAAATGGGTTGGCAGGTCGGGGAAAATGGCGAGGGACTGGCGGACGTGATCCCGGAGTGGATCGGGGAAGGCGCCGATGGCCGGGTCCATTGCTATGACCCCCGTGATGTGGGCGGCAAGCCCGCATCGGGTACGGCGCAGATTGAAGCGACGATTCTCGTTCCCTGCAGCATGGGAACCATGGCTCGGGTGGCGGCGGGTTTCAGTTCCAACTTGGTGGAGCGCGCAGCGGACGTGGCACTCAAGGAAGGCCGCACCCTGATGATCATGCCGAGGGAAACGCCCTTGTCCCGGGTACACCTAAAAAACATGCTGAGCCTGGCGGAGATGGGGACGGTGATCCTGCCTTGCATGCCCGGGTGGTATCACAACCCCAAGACACTGCAGGATCTTTTGGACCACGGCGTGGGCAAGGCCCTGGACCGTCTGGGCGTGGAACATCGACTCGGAAAACGTTGGGCGGGATTGAAGGAATTGCCCACGGAAGCGGGCATCGAACCGCCACAGGCCATGGGGGGCGATTCCTAATGGCGCGCATCCAACAGGTGCTGTCCATGGTGAAGTTCAGTCACTCCATCTTTGCCTTGCCCTTCGCCCTGCAAGCGGCCTGGTTGGCCGCCGGGGGAATGCCCGAGCCGGTCACTTTGACTCTGATTTTGGTGGCTGCGGTGGCGGCTCGCACGGCGGCGATGGCTTTCAATCGTTGGGCCGACCGGGATATCGATGGGGACAATCCCCGGACCGCCTCCCGGGAGATCCCCAGCGGGGTGCTTTCGGCCAACTATGTCCTGGCTGTGGTGATCGTGTCCTCCGTCGTTTTCGTGGCAGCATCCTGGGCCTTGAACCCCTTGGCTGGAAAACTGTCGTTCCCTGTTCTGGCGGTGCTCCTGGGGTACAGCCTGGTGAAGCGGTTCAGCTTTCTGGCCCACATGGTGCTGGGTTTGGCCCTGGCGCTGGCGCCCCTGGCGGCGTGGATCGCGGTTCGAGGTACGGCGGATGGGCTGTGGGGCGGGGTCGCATGGTTGGCTGTTGCCGTGTGGACCTGGGTGGGAGGATTCGATGTGATTTATTCCTGCCAGGATGCGGACTATGATCGGGAGCATGGATTGCATTCGATCCCCGCGCGCTTTGGCGTTTCCCGAGCCCTGGTCATTTCCCGCTGCTTACATGTCGTTACCGTGGTTTGCCTTGTGCAGTTCGGGATGGGAGCCCAGCTCGGATGGATTTACATGGTCGCAATTGGGATCAGCGCTTGCCTCTTGGCCTGGGAGCAAAGCCTCGTGAAAGCCCATGACCTCAGTCGGGTGAACCTGGCATTCTTTACGATCAATGGCTGGATTGGCGTGATGTTGTTCCTCGCCTTGATGATCGACCTGGCGTGGATTTCGGGGGGGCAGGTTCTCTAATGGCGGCCCGCAAACGAAAGGCCGAAGCGGCACCCGGGCAGGAGATTCAACGTCTGTCCAGGGAGCTTTCCAGCGGCTCACTGCCCAGCGCGGTTGTCCTCCGCGGGGAAGAACGCTACTTCGTGGACGAAGCGGTGGCGCTGCTGACTAAGGCGGGCGCGAAAGCCGACTTGGAGTTATGCCGTTATGACACGGCGGACCCGGACTTTCAGATCAAGGACTTGATGGGGGATTTGCTCGGTGGGGCCCTGTTTGCCAGCGCGCGGTTGTTCCTGGTGAAAGGGGCGGACGCCTTGCTCAAGAAAACGGCGGGGACGGCTGCCAAGGGGTTCCCCGACGCGGTGCTTGCCCGTGTGGCAGCCGGAGACGGCAGCATGGTGGTGCTCGTGGGCGCGGGTTTGCGCGGCAACCAAACCTTGATCAAGAAGCTCGGCGAGGCGGGTGCTTGGAACATCGCCTGTCGCAAGTTGTGGGATTCGCCTCCTCCTTGGGATCCGGATCCTCGCAAGGCCGAATTGGTCCAGTGGTTGGTGGCACGGGCCCGTCAACGAAAGATACCCATGGGGGCCGACCAGGCCGCCTATGTTGTGGCCGCTACGGGCAATGATTTGTTTGCCCTCGACCGTCAATTGGACCGGGTGCAGCAGGGGGAGCAGGATGGGCAGGGCAATGTGCGTGATCAGGTCATTTGGGAGGGCAATGCGTCGCCCTTCACCCTGGCGGAGCCCATGCTCGCCGGTGACGTGGCCCGCGCCACGGCAGGAATCGAAACCCTGTTCCAATCGGGCTTCCAGGGTAGGGATGGAGCGCGCACCCTGGACCGGGGTGCTTTGATCGCACTTTTGATCTCCGCCCTGTCGAGCAAACTAAGGGAATTGGTGGCTGGAGCCGAGGTCCTGTCCGCTGGAGGATCGATGGCGGATGCCCGGAGCCAGGCGGGCGTAAAGGCTTCCCCGGTGGCCGCCAAGGCGTTTGAGGCGCGCTTGGGCCTGAGACCGCCTGCTGAATGGAAGGCGTGCTATAGGGACCTGCAGGAGCTCGAGCGTACCTCTCGAACGGGCGCAGCCATCGATGCCAACGATTTCGTGGCCCTGGCCCTATCCTGGCGCCGAAAATCTCGCCGCTAAGGGTTCGTTCCCTTCGGCAGGCACTCACGGGCTCCCATCCGGGGGACCCTGGTGCTAGTATCTGCACCCGCACCCTTTCCCCACGATCAGGAGCTGCCCTTTGGGTCGAATCGCACTACTTCCCGAGGTTGTCCGCAACCAAATCGCCGCTGGCGAGGTCATCGAACGACCCGCCTCCGTGGTCAAAGAACTTACCGAAAACGCGCTCGATGCGGGGGCTACCCAGATTCGAGTCGATTTGGAAGCGGGGGGCGTCGGACTGGTCCGTGTGGTGGATGACGGCGTGGGGATGGACGCCGCCGACCTGGCCCTGGCCTTTGAAGGCCACGCCACCAGCAAGCTGACCGAATCCGCTGACCTGGAACACATTTCGAGTTTGGGATTTCGGGGAGAGGCCCTGGCGTCCATGGGCTCCGTGGCACGCTGTCGCATTTTGTCGCGGCCCAGGGATGCGTCGGTGGGTTCGAGCATTGTGGCCGAAGGGGGTCGTATTCAACCTGTGATCGAAGCCGGGGGCCCGCGGGGACCTACCCTCGAGGTCCGCGACCTGTTCTACAACATC
>JARGOW010000129.1:3241-7711 GCA_029212955.1 Planctomycetota bacterium
GCACGTTGTGTGGATGTGGTGCAGCGTTTGGCCCTGGCCCACGACGGGGTGGGGTTCATCATGACCAGCGATGGCAAACGCGTCTTCGACGTGGAGCCGACCATGGATTTCCTGGGTCGCATTCGCCGGACCTTCGGGGCCGAATTGGCCGATGAACTGGTTCCTGTGGAGGCCTCCTCCAACGGCATGCAAATCAGTGGATACGTGGCTCCGCCTCGATTTGCTCGCCGTGATACGGGCCGCCAGATGTGGTTCCTAAACGGGCGGATGCTGAAGGACAAACTTCTGATTCGCGTGCTCAAGGACGCCTACCACGGCTTCCTAGATCCCGGCCGCCAGCCCGTCGCATTCCTGAGGTTGAGTCTGGATCCGGCCCGCGTGGATGTGAATGTTCACCCGGCGAAGGCGGAGGTGCGTTTCCGCGACAGCCGCCCCATGTTTGGATTCCTGGTGAAAGCCCTGCGGGCGTCCGTGGTTCAAACGGACATGGCGACTCCGGGTGAGTCGTTGATGAATACCAGGGATCGGCGCGAACGCCGGGAAGCCGACGCGGGCGCGGGATACCTGCCGCTGCCTTCCAGTCCGTCCCAGGGGGGCCAGGGTCCGATCGTTGTGCGGGAAGTTTCAGGCCGACCCCTCCACGAGAGCGGTTCGGTGGGGTCGGGAGCCACCTTTGGAGCGCCGGAATCGAGCGTGGCAAAATTCCGGCCCCGGGAGGAACCCGCAGTGCCTGGGCAGGAGGATTGGCGGTCCGTGGACGGATTCGCCGGGCCTTTCATCCAGGTGGATCGCACCTACATCGTGCGCGGACTTCCGGATGGGTTTGAGATCATCGACCAGCATGCCCTGCACGAGCGCTTGACCTACGAACTCATGCGCAAGGATGTTCGCGAGAACTCGGTGGCGGTCCAGCGGCTCCTGATTCCCGAAACGGTGGACTGCTCCACCGCACACATGGGATTGTTGCTTGGGCACAAGGAAGCCCTGGAACGCATCGGCATCATGATCGAAGCCTTTGGCGAGGGAACCCTCGCGGTCCATGGGTTGCCCAGTCGGTTGAAGAACCCCGATGCCGAGGGCGTGGTTCGGGACCTGATCGAGATACTGGGGCGCGACGGCAAGCTTCCCGATGCGGAGGATGTGATCGAAGAGGTGCTACACTCGGCGGCCTGTCGATCGTCCATCATGGCAGGGGATGAATTGCGTGAAAGCGACATTCAGAGCTTGCTGCAACGGGCGGGGGAATTGGAAAGCGATCAAACCTGTCCCCATAGTCGGCCCACGCGTGTGCGTTTCACCCTGGCGGATTTGGAGAAGGCCTTCCACCGCAGTTGATCCCTGGGCCGGACCGGTCGACACATGGTCATCGGTTTTGGCGATGGCGCAGGGGAGTGCAGGTCTGCGCGACCCGCAGCCATGTGGGCATGGCCGAGTTGTTCCGGTTGAATTCCCTGCGAAGCGCTATCGCGGCCGCCGGGCGCGAATGGCCGTGTACACTGGGGCCCTCCGTGCGCACTCCTTGCGCCGGTTCACGATCCTATGAATCACCTTGATCCTGAGCAGACTATCGAATCCTTGGAAGCCGCGGCCCGGCTAGCCGGTGGGGACGAAGCTGTTTCGAAGCAGCGGCTCGCCGAGCACCACGGCTTTTTGACTTGGCGTCAAATGGTGGTGCACCAAATCCTGTTTGCCCCGGGAGAAGCGGACCATGCCGAAAACCAGAACCCGGCTTTCGAGCGGCTCGCATGTTTGCAATACGGTGTGGACGATCCCGAGAATTGGGAGCGTGCCGCGCGGGATTTGAAGGGGGACCCGGGCCTTTCCCAGCGCAACATTTGGTGTGCCGCCGCAGCGGGGGATGTGGAGAGCGTGGCCCAGTTTCTGGACAGGGAGCCCGACCTGCTGAACCGTCGCGGAGGCTTTTCAGGCTGGGAACCTCTGCTGTATGCCACTTATTCGAGGTTGGAACTTCCCGGCTTCGATACGGCGGGTGTGGCGCGACTCCTTCTCGAACGCGGCGCGGATGCCAACGCCCATTTCATGTGGGATGGCATTTACCGATTCACTGCACTCACCGGCGTGTTTGGCCATGGGGAAAAAGGTCCCGTGCGAAGTCCGGAACATCCTGGCGGGCTGGAACTGGCCCGCGCACTCCTCGAATCCGGTGCCGATCCAGCCGATGGGCAAGCGCTCTACAATCGAATGTTCGCCGATGGGGAAAGCGCTTGCCTACGCCTTCTGCTCGATGGCGGTTTGAATGGAACCCACAAAAACAATTGGAGGTCCCTGGGGCCTGATGGCGAATTGGGTGGAGACGCGGATTTGGTTTTGACCTACCAACTGCGTTGGGCCGTGGAAAATCACCACCCGGAAAGGGCCCAGCTCCTATTGAAGGCGGGAGCCAGTCCGCAAGCCACTCCAGGTGGGGTGGAGTTGCATGGCACAGCCGTTGCCATGGGGTATCCGGAAGTGGCCAAAGCGCTCTTGCAGGCGGGCGCGCCCGAGGCCCCGTTGACCGCGGTCGATCGCTTGGCGGGGGCGTGCATGGCGGGGGACCTGACCGGAGCCCAGGGGTTGATCGCCTCGCACCCTGGACTCTGGAGCAAATTGGAGCGGGAGCGACCGGATCTTGTGCACAAGGCGGCCGCGGGGAACCGGGTGGAGGCATTGCGAACCCTTGCCGGATTGGGAGCGAACTTGGACCGCATGCTTCGCAATGCTCCCCTGCACGAAGCTGCTTGGCACGGTCGTTTGGCCGCCGCGAAAGTCCTCGTCGAACTCGGTGCCAACCTGGCGTTGCGCGATGCCACCCATGGGGGAATGCCCGCCGATTGGGCCACCCATGCGGGACACCCCGAGCTGGCGGATTGGTTGAACAGCGCTCCTTGAAGCGGCGGAGACATGGCCCCGCCGCCCTAGGCTCACTTCGGAGGACCGAAGTCCTTGGCCTGGAGCGGGGGACGTTTGGGGTTGATGCGGGCAGCCCGCGTTATCAGCCAAAGCGCCATGGCAGGCTGAACTTCAAAGGAGGTGTGACCGCCGGTGGAATCGGAACGGTAGGTGTCGATGTCGCGTGGAAGTACGTAGCCGTTCTCGAGCTCCTTCCAGCTTCGCACGTCGACAAAAAGCGCGCCCTGCAGCCGTACAGCACCGCCGTTGTCCTCGTGGAATTGGGCTAGGCGTATGCGGCCGACCTTATCCAGACCGAGCAAGGCCCGATAGGCGATGGGTGCGCGGCCCGGGCCCGCGTCCCCCGAATCGAATAGGCGAAAGTCGGGGCTGGTGACTTCGAGCCAGCGCAGGTCGGTGCAGGCCCGGTAGGTTGCGGTGTTGGGCAGGGCGAGAAAGCGACCCTCGCCGAATTCGAGGCGCATGGCCTTGGGAGTGTCGCTGTCGGTGGTTGGATCGGGCAGGACCGTGAGCTCCTTGAGTTCCATGACACGCACGGCCGCGGGTTGGGTGAGGGCCACAAAATTGCGTGCGATCGCGACCCAGCGATCGAGCTCCCGGCGACTCTCTTGATCCTCACGACCCTGCAGGGAAACCCATTCCTTGTCGTCCCGGAGGTAATCGCCCGAGGGACCCCGGTCCGTGCGGCGCTTGCTAGTGGTGAACTCGGCGCTCAGATATCCCTTGGATTGGTCCAAGAATCGGAAGCGCACAGTCTCCTCTTTGCTTGGGGTTCCCGGTGCGGTCCGGATCCGCACATCAAATGTGAGGTCGAATGACTTGACCGGGGGGGTGACCCCTTCGGCTTTTTGAATGCGGCTGGCGGAAAGGACTTCGTTCCAAAGCTTGAGGGCTCCTTTGGAAGTGTTGGCCGGGATTCGGCCGGGTGTGGCTTCCTTGCCGTCAACGGCGAGCCACTTGTGCGCCTGGGGACCCGGCGCGGTGGTGGGCAAGCCCTGGGGCAGTTGCGGGGTCGGTTTGTCTCCCTGGAGGGAGGCGCCCGGAAGGACGCAGGAAAAGGCGATCAATAGGGATGCGAGCATGGTCTCCAAGATAGGACGCGGCCTGGCAAACTACCAGACCGCTAGCCTGGGGATGTGGGCCATTCGCGGCCCGGGTCCCCGTTCCAGGCGGCTTGGCCCATTGCCAAGTTCAGGGGGGCAACGGGGTCCCCGCCCCGGATTGATCCAGGATGCGCGCGGGCCGAAAACGAGGCTTTCGGCCAGTGGTGCTGCCGGGTTGGGTTAGACTCCTCGCCCCGGTGGGTGCCAACGCCCCCGCAAGCCCATACAAAGCGTTCCAACCCCTCCTGCGTCCATGACCGCCGACACCTCCGACCCCTTGGACCTGGAACCCCTGCACGTGTTGCTAGGTCCCACAGCCAGTGGAAAGAGCTCCCTGGGATTGCAGGTGGCCGAGCAGGTGGGGGCCGAGATCATTTCGCTGGATTCCATGCAGGTGTATCGGGGCATGGACATTGGAACGGCCAAGCCGAGCGTGGAAGACTTGGCCCGCGTTCCG